>NZ_QFXN01000015.1:0-34084 GCF_003144775.1 Enterobacter sp. CGMCC 5087
GTTTAAGCTTTTCGGTCTGCGATGATGGGTTCCCCGGAGCGACTGAAAAGCAACCCCGTTTTGAATGGGCGCTGCTTTTTGCAAAATTGCTGTGTGAAAATACTGACCTTTGGGTTCAGCGCTCATCCAAAAGCATCTCGTTAAATTCCAGTTAACCTCGGGTGGTTTGTTGGATGAGATGCCTCTCTATTCAAGAAACCTCACTTCGGTGGGGTTTTGTTTTTTAAAGGCCTCGGCATTCGCCGGGGCTTTCTCATATTAAGGCCGCTGACAGGTCAATTTAGTGCAACGCTTTCCCCGTTTCCGCTCCTGGAATTTCGGGGATTTTTTATTCTCACACGGCTCCCCATTCTGGAGGTGGCTATGGAAAAACACGGAATAATTGAGCAAACAATGAAATGGTTGGCTGTATACCTGCCGTCGGTTTATGCCGGGCTGACGGCTTTAGGGATTTCGGCATTAATGGATATAAGGGCTGGAAAGCCCAAAATCTATACAGCTACCGGGGCACTGGTTTGCGGAATTGCAGCATTGGCAGTATCAGCAATTCTCGAATATTTGGGCCTTCCTGCAAATTCCGGCGCATTCGTTGGCGGCATGATTGGTTTTATTGGCGCTGACCGACTGCGTGATATTGCCGTGGCGTTGTTTACCAAACGAACCGGCATCAATACAGAGAAAAGCGAATGAATAAATCTCAACTCCAACAGGCGGCTGGTATCAGCGCCGATCTCGCTGCGCGCTGGTATCAGCCGCTAACTGCAGCCATGAAAGAATTTGGCATTGAGTCCAAAGACGATCAGGCAATGTTTATTGCCCAGGTAGGGCATGAATCTGGTGGTTTCTCTCGCATTGTGGAGAACCTGAATTATTCGGCCGATGGTTTACTGGCTACTTTCGGGAAATACTTCACAGCAGACACTGCGCAACAATATGGCCGCACTGCAGATCATCCGGCAGACCAAAAATCCATTGCAAATATCGTGTACGCAAATCGCATGGGTAACGTTGAGCAGAACGATGGATGGAATTATCGCGGCCGTGGCCTGATTCAGATTACCGGTCACGACAATTACCGGGATTGCGGTACCGGCCTCGGCACTGATTTGCTGCTGGTCCCTCAGCTACTGGAGCAGGACGATTATGCAGCCCGCTCTGCTGCGTGGTTTTATGCTGCAAAAGGGTGTCTGAAGCACTCCGGGGATCTTAAAGCCGTTACGAAAATTATTAACGGCGGCACTAATGGCCTCGATGATCGACAGGCGCGCTATGACAAGGCGAAATCGGTACTTGTATGACGGCGCTGTTCGCGTTGCTGGGGAAATACTGGAAGCCACTGGCGGTCACATTGCTGGTGGTTTTTTTATTATGGCGGGCATATGACGCGGGCTACGATTCGGCAGATTCTGCATGGAGTCAGCAATGGCTGCAGCGGGATCTCGCTGACTCCACCGCAACGTTGCACCGGGAGGTTACCGAGCGGGCAGAAGAAAGGCGCAGGCAAAAGGTAGCAGATGATGAACAGAAGAGAGGGGCCAGCGAACTGGCAAAAGTCCAGGCTGATGCTGACGCTTCTGATCTGGCTGCTCGTGGGCTGCAGCGGCAGCTCGATACCCTACAACGGCAACTCGCAGGAAGTGAAACCGGCCGACTTTCCGCAATTGCCACAGCAAGCGCGGCAAAAGCCGAGGTCGCCAGCCTGCTCGCCCAGCTGCTTGGCGAAGCTGACAGCCTGGCGGGAGAGTTCGCAAAAGAGGCTGATGAACGTTATGTCGCCGGTAGTACCTGCGAACGAACCTACGACAAAGTGACCAAAAGAGATCGGAATGAAAAAGGTCAAAGGTGAGTTTCGATACAACATCAGCGCCAATAAATGGCGGTTGTTGCTTTATTTAATTCTGGTGCGTATCGGGCTGAAAAAACTCGCGCTGAAGGCACTCAACGCAAGTATTACTTTTCATCCTACGGCATAGCATTACAGAAGCCCTTCATCGAGGGGCTTCGATAATGTGAAGTCGGTGAGCGATGCGAAACGTTAAAGATTTACTGTCGCTGGGGTTTCGTTTCTACCATATGTTGAACGGCCGCATCCACTTCGGCCATTTTTTCTGGCGTTAACTCTCCTTTATCGAGAAGAGGCAGGAGCAATGAGTACCTATAAAAATAAATCTCTGGTGGAAGAACAGAGCCACGGCCCACTTGTTTCATAAGCGCCGTATGCGCCTCCCATTCGGAGAAAGCCATTTTCATAGCAAATTCTGCGATCCTTTTCCTTTCTTCGACCCTTCGCTGTAGATGGGCGTTCCAGAGCGTTAACAACCCTGAAACCGACGCAGAAATCACTGCGCTGGTGGCGACGACTGAAATCCATTGCATGTAGAAACCTCCGGTATGTGGACTAGGAATGCTAACAGATCGCTGTATATGCAGCAGCGATAAGAGACAACTTCTTGTTGTAACGTTTAAATTATTTGGAGAGCTAGATTATGCCAAAAAAAGTTATGTCTGCATCCGGTATGCCTGTGCAAGTCCCCTCGATGGAAGATATCGAGGGTAGTGGTTACACGCTGCCGGCAGCGACGGCCACAACCCTTGGTGGGGTAAAGCAGGGGGATGCAGTAGCGGATTCTGTAGCGACCGATGCTGCGGGTGTGGTTGCTGATTTAAATACCCTGCTGGCCTCACTGCGTAAAAGCGGGATCATCCCCGAGTAATACTAGGACAGATAGCCCATGAGCAAACCGGAAGATAGCGGCCTTGAGCGCGATTACTGTGCCGGGGTGCTTTCTCTCCGTAAGCTTGCCGAAATATACGGGCTAACTGAGGGAGCAATCCGCAAGCGCGCCATTAAAAATGGCTGGGTACGCAACAAGCCAGAAGGTACGCAAAAAAGTACGCAGGTACGCAAAACCGGTACGCAAAAAAAAACGGTGCGTACCACTGAAAAAAAACCTGCAGCGGAAATAAAAAAAAACGCTGAGCCTGAACCGGAACCCCGGCATGAAATTTTATTCGACCCTGCGGAATTCGGGCTAAATCAGCAGCAAGGGATTTTCGCTGAACAGGTAGCAATGGGGAAAAGCCGAATAGATGCATATCGCCAGGCTGGATATTCCTGCGAGGGCGATACGGCGTATGCAGCAGCGAGCAGGCTGTATAGAAATGTTAAGGTTGCGAAGGCCGTGCGCTATCTTCGTGACAAATTCCAGCAACGCTATTCAGCAGAGATAGACGAGATAATTCACCAACTCGTTTCTATCACCCGCGCAAATCCAAATGACCTCTCACAATACCGGCGTGTTAACTGCCGGCACTGCTGGGGCGAACATCATCTTTACCAGTGGCGCGACATTGCCGAATTCGACAGGGCAGCAGCTGCAGCAGCAAAGGACGGAAAAAAGGATCCTGAGTATGGCGGCCTCGGATTTTGCGATACGGCAGATCCCAATCCGGATTGTCCGAAATGTTTCGGTGAAGGTTCGGGCCACGTATTTATCCCTGATACGCGGGATCTGGAGGGAGATGCGCGCTGGCTTTATACCGGGGTGAAACAAACAAAATTCGGCATCGAGGTGCAGGCAGCCAGCCAGGAAGCGGCACGTCGCGATTTAATCAAGCTACTGGAAATCAGAGCCAGCAGGAAAAACGGAGATCCGGTTGTTGGTGATGATCCGCACGAAGATGCCGACCTGACCGATGAACAACTGCACGAGGCATTAGAGGAGCTGGGATATGGCCGTCGCAAAAACCAGCTCGATGAAAAACTCGACGATTCTTGAGGCTTTCAAAAAAAGGGCGATGCTGGCGGCCCGGCTAGGGCTGATGGATTTCACGCTGTACACCAACCCGCGTTATGAAACGGGCTGGTTCAATGAACTGCTCTGTGCCGAGCTGGATAATTTTTTGAAGGATGTCGAGGCCGGGAAAATGCCGCGCCTGATGATATTCGCGCCTCCGCGTTCTGGTAAGAGTGAACTGGCCTCACGTCGCTTTCCCGCTTTCGCCCTGGGCAAACATCCTGACTGGAATGTTATTTCGTGCTCTTACTCTGCTGACCTGGCAAACCGAATGTCACGCGATACGCAGCGCATTATCGACTCGCCGCGTTATCACGAAGTTTTCCCGAAGACCTGCATTAATGGCTCAAACGTTCGTACGGTCGCCGGGGGCGCAATCAGAACGGCAGAGCTGTGGGAAACCATAGACAAGAACGGGAAGCTGCACGGAGGCTCGTACCGCGCTGCTGGCGTGAATGGTGGTATCACCGGGCAGGGCATGCACATCGGAATAATCGACGACCCGGCGAAGGACTATAAAACCGCGTCGTCGAAAGCGTATCAGGAAGCCGTGATCGACTGGTACGACACGACATTTTTCACCCGCGCGGATCCCAAGCTGAACGGGATCATAATCATCCTGACACGCTGGCATAAAGATGACCTTGCGGGGCAGTTGCTGAAGAAAGCGGAAGAGGGTGGCGAGGAGTGGCGCGTAATTAGTTTCCCTATGGAGGCTGAAAACGACGAATTCCACGAGCTGAACGGGAAAAAATACGCCCTACGGAAAAAAGGCGAAATTCTTTTTCCTGAACGCATGCCGCGCGCGTTCGTAGAAAAATGCAAGCAGCGCGGATCCCTTGTCTGGAATGCCCTCTACCAGCAGCGACCGACAGCGAAAGGTGGCGGCCTGATTAAGTCCGATTGGTTCGGACAGTACACCGTTTTACCCCTTCTTAAATGGCGCGCCATATACGCGGACACCGCCCAAAAAATCCAGGAAGTTAACGATTATTCCGTTTTAGAGCACTGGGGGCTGGGGCAGGACGGGCGCATGTATCTGATCGATATGATTCGCGGCAAATGGGAAGCGAAAGAACTTAAGCGGCGCGCAACGGCATTCTGGGCGAAAGCCCGGGCGATGCAGAACGGCCCGCTTCGTTACATGGCGGTTGAAGATAAATCCTCAGGCACTGGCCTGATTCAGGATATCCGCGACGAGGCTATTTGTCCGGTTAAGGCCATTCAACGCAACAAGGATAAATACACGCGCCTCATGGACACCCAGGGGTACATGGAATCGGGCTTTATCTATCTGCCGGCAGTTGACGATTTCGTTAATGATTTCCTGGTTGAGATGGAAGGGATCAACACGGAATTCAATACGCATGATGACCAGTTGGATCCAATGATGGATGCCATAGACGACATGTTAATTATCGATGCCCCGATCAAAATCAGCAAAAAGGCGCTCAGGAGCCGCTAATGAAAATATTCGATTTTTTTCGCCGCAAACCGGCAGACGTTCCGCCACCACCAGAAGAGAAAAAACCGCCCCGACCAAAAATAAGTGCTGTTGCGCTGTCGATGGCAAAAGCCAAAAAGTTGAAGTACATCCACCCGCTTAAACAATACCAGCCACCTGCAGGCGTTATTCCGGCAGATATCCGCAGCGCCGTGCTGGCGATGGACGCCACGCCATACGGCAGCCCGGATTTTGCAGGCATGACAACCGGGCAAAGCGGCTTTCCTGGCTATCCCTATCTGGCACAGCTCGCCCAGCGGCCTGAATTCCGCAAAATGGTGGATGTGAACTCAAAGGAGATGACGCGTAAGTGGATCACTTTAACCAGCGTCGGGGAGGAGGATAAAAGCGAGAAAATTGCAATTCTGGAAAAGGCCATGAAGCGCTACAAACTCCGCGCTGCATTTAAAAAGGCGATGGACGATGACGGATTTTTTGGACGCGGCCAGATTTATATTGAAGTCCGGACGCCAAAAGGGATCGCCGCTTCTGTCGATCCGGTGGAGCTGCAGACCAAGCTTTTTCGTTCTGACAAAAAAATCACACTGGGCAGCCTCGTGGCATTCCGCTGCGTAGAGCCTATGTGGACTTACCCCGGCGTGTATAACGCGAGCGACCCGCTGCAGGCAGACTATTACAAACCCCAGAGCTGGTACGTAATGGGGAAGGAAGTGCACGATTCGCGCTTCCTGATGTTTGTCTCTCGCCCGGTGCCGGATGTGCTGAAAGCAGCCTACAACTTCGGCGGCCTGTCTCTAACACAGATAGCGGAACCCTATGTCGATAACTGGCTGCGTACGCGCGATAGCGTTGGCGATATGGTGCATTCGTATTCCACGTCCGGCGTGAAAACCAATATGCAGGCCACGCTTTCCGGTGGCGATGGTTCAGACCTGCGTGATCGCGCGGAATTGTTCGAGCTTTATCGGGACAACCGCGGGGTGATGTTCCTGAACGCTGAGAACGAGGAATTTTTTCAGTTCAACGCGCCACTCTCTGGCCTTGATACATTGCAGGCACAGTCTCAGGAGCACATGTGCAGCGTCAGCAGCATCCCGCTGGTGAAGTTTACCGGGATCACTCCGAACGGCCTTAACGCCTCGTCTGATGGTGAGATAAGGGTGTTTTATGATGATATTCATTCCAACCAGGAGGCGGTATATCGGGACAACCTGCAGGAGGCCATAAACATCATTCAGCTTTCCGAGTTTGGGGAAATCGACCCGGATATCAGCTTTAAGTTTGAACCGCTGATGGAGCTGAGTGACGAAGAAAAAGCCAACATCCGGAAAATAGAGGCTGAAACGGACGACATTCTGGTTAACAACGTGGGCAGCCTGTCTGCAGATGAATCGCGCGAGCGTCTCGCTTCTGACCCGGATAGCCCGTATCACTCGCTGGAGTTGAATAACAATGACGACCTCGAAGACGAAGAGGAAGACGAGGAAGACGACGCAGAAAACTTTGGCAAGAGTGCAGCCTAATGCTGGTAACGAGGCGTGGTACCGAAAACGCCTCAACCAGCAGATAGATGCCATGAACAGGGACGTTAAGCGGGAAATATCCCGCGTGTATGTCGGCAGTGACGCGGGGATCGCCCAGGACGAAAGCCCGGCGGTTGCATTGCGAAAAGCGGCGCGCCGTCTCCATAAAAAGTGGACGGCTAAATTTGATGCACTGTCGGAAGAACTCGCCCGGGAATTTACTGATAAGACACTCAGCGCCACCGATAGATCTGTGCAGAAAAAACTCTCTGATGTTGGTTTTTCTGTCCCGTTCAAAATGACCGATGAAATGCGGGATGCATACCAGGCGACCATCGGCGAAAACGTGGGTTTGATCCGCAGCATACCCGAGCAGTACCTGACGCAGGTTGAAACCATCACCATGCAGTCAGTTACCGCCGGGCGTGATCTTGGTGCACTCACTGAAAAAATAGAGCAGCAGTACGGTGTAACCCACCGGCGCGCTGCGCTGATTGCACGTGACCAGAACAATAAAGCCACCGCTGATATGGTCGCAGCACGTCAGCGTTCTATCGGAGCGAAAAAGGGTATCTGGCGTCATAGTCACGGCGGTAAATACCCGCGACCTGATCACGTCAAGGCTGACGGTGAAGAATTCGACCTCTCGAAAGGCCTGCTCATCAAAGGCAAATATGTCTTTCCCGGTAAAGAAATAGGCTGCAAATGCGGCTGGGACATGGTTCTGCCCGGATTTAACGACTGACCGGAAATCTCAATGAAAAGAAATAACCCTGATCGCCTCGCGTTTGATCGGGCGAGCGTGCGCACGTACAGCAAAGACGGCGTTTTACATGTCAGCGTAAGCCCGATTTCAAAAGCGATGATTTGCCCGTATTACGGGCGTGAAATACCAGATTCTGAGGCGCTCGGCCTTGAACCAAACCGAATCTATTACCTGTTGCGTGATCCTGATGAACTGAAAAAGGCCGCGCCAACATTTAACAACCTGCCTCTGCTCAATAAACACATTCCGATATCTGCTCACGACCTGCCGAAAGAAAATATTGTTGGCACAACCGGCAGTGAAGCGGCTTTTGTTGCGCCATACCTCAATAACAGCCTGGCTGTGTGGGATGCCGCTGCGATAGGGGGCATTGAGAGCGAGGAAGAGAACGAACTGTCTTCCGCTTATCACTATCGTGCAGACATGACGCCCGGCGAATACGAGGGCGAGCATTACGATGGCGTTATGCGTGATTTGGCTGGTAACCATGTATCCCTCGTCCCTGATGGGCGCGCGGGGCCAGATGTCGTCGTTGGCGACAAACTTCCTGAGGAAATGAAAGAAATGAAGAAAAAAATCACCGCGAAGAATATTGCGCGGCGTACAGCGCTGAGCGTGTATCTGCGCCCACTGCTGGCGCAGGATGCTGCGCTTGATAAAAAGGATTTGACCGAGCTTGTCGTCACGCATGCTTCGGGCAAAGCGCTGGCCGCAGCAGTCGCTAAACAGTTCAAAGGCAAACTGGCGCAGGATGCCGAGCTGAAAGAGGACGAGATCGAAAAAACGACCGATACCGCCGCAGATGAAGCGGACGACGACGAAAAGAAACCTGCTGAGGACGACGATGAAATTCTGCAGACGGTTCTTTCGGCGCTAGAAGGTAAGGTAAACGGCGATGTGCTGGCGAAAATCAAGGCTGCCATTACCGGACAGGCTCAGGACGCGGATCCAGATGCTGATCCGGACGACGGGAAAAAGAAACCAGCTGAGGACGAGAACGACGACGACAAAGTTGCTAAACCCGCTATGGATGCAGCAATTAAAACTGCCCGCACCCAGGCGCGTAAAGAAGCGGTGAAAGATTTCAACGCGATTCGCCAGGCCGAGATCGAGGTTAAGCCGCTGGTGGGTGATGTCGTGGCGATGGACAGCGCGGAAGATATTTATCGCTATGCGCTGGAACAGCAGGAAGTGGAAATCGAAGGGGTACACCCGTCTGCATTCCGCTCGATGGTAAAAATGCAGCTCTCTGCGCATCAGGCTGCCAAACCGGGCAAAGGGCTGGCAATGGATTCTAAAACTGTTATCGGTTTTGCAACCCGTTTCCCTAAAGCCAATAAATTAGTAAGGAGCTAAGCATGAGTTTCCAGACTCGAATTAACCAGGATTTGCCGATCGGCGTTGAAGGAGACTTCGCAAGCGATAACCCTGTTTCTTCGTGGCTCGCAGGCGAGGGGGCACTGGTGGCGGGCGATGATGGCGTGAGGGTCGGGCGCTTCGCCTGGGCTGACGCTGACAACATGACCGCAGCAAATACCGGCACTGGTGCACCACACGGTTTTGTCAGCCGCGAGGGGCAGGCCTTGATCACCGACTGGATGGGTAACGCCTCTATGGTGATCCCGGCAGGTATGGCAGTTGATCTGAAAACCCGTGGTGATTTCGTCGTCAAAACGACGACGGCGGCCACCATCGGGCAGAAAATTTTCGCCAACCTGACGGACGGCACAATTTCCACCGGAGCGGCAGGGGCAACGATTGCCGGCAGCGTGGAAACGATCTTTACCGTGGGCAGTGCTGGCGCTGCAAACGAACTTATCAAAATGGGAACCTGGGGAAACAGCTATGCCTAAGCATCAAGATTTAATTTACGCCGAACGTGAATACGGCATTGTTCTGCCGGGTGATGATGCGGATTTTCTGGACGAGCGTTTCGACCAGTACCGCAGTAATTACTCGCTGGCAATGGATGCCGCGCCGCAGCTGGTGACTACCAGTAACAGCGGTATTCCGGCCTATCTCACCAACTATTACGACCCGGAAGTTATCAATGTACTGGTGACTCCGATGAAGGCCGCCGAGATTTTGGGTGAAACCAAAAAAGGCGACTGGACAACCACAACAGCATCATTCCCGATGATCGAGTCTGCGGGCACGGTGAGTTCATACGGCGATTACTCAAATAATGGTAACACCAGCGCTAACCCTAACTGGGAATACCGCGAAAGTTATCACTTCCAGACCATTACTAAATGGGGCGAAAAAGAGCTGGCACGCTACGGCGAGGCACAGATCAATTACGCATCTGAACTTAACGTCGCCAGTGCGCTGACTCTGGCTAAGTTCCAGAACAAATCCTACTTCTTTGGCATCGCTGGACTGAGGAACTGGGGCATGCTGAACGATCCGGCGCTGGCTGCGCCAATTACGCCGATTGACGACGGCAGCGGTAACCTGCAGTGGGATGATAAAGACGCTGAGGCGATTTATAACGACATCTCCCAGGGGCTTTATAAAAAGCTGGCGACTCAGCTTAAAGGCCAGCTGGAACGCACTGACGCCATGACACTCAGCATGTCGCCGGGTGTGGAAGTGAACCTGACCAAAACCAACATGTACAAAGTGAACGTGACGGATTTGCTGCAGAAAAACTTCCCGAATATGCGTATCGAAACCGCAGTTGAATATTCCACTGATGCTGGCGAAATGGTGCAGCTCAAGCTCGAAAAAGTGGATAACAAAACTACGGGTTACGGTGCGTTTACCGAGAAGATGCGCGCCCATCCTGTCGTTACAGGGCTGTCCTCCTTTAAGCAGAAAAAATCAGGTGGTACCTGGGGCGCGATCATTCGATACCCGCTGGGCTTCGTAGGCATGCTGGGGGTGTAACGTGGCGAGACGCGGCAGACCTCCAAAAAATCCGCCTGCAGCTGCAGGTCAATCAGATGAACCGCAGGAAACCCCTGCGGTTTTTGTTTCTGGGGCTGCCGAAACGTCAGTACCGGCAATTCCTGACGAATTAACCGAGCCTCTGCTGATCGCAGAGGCCTCACCTGAACTGCAGCAACCTGCAGCGCCAGAATTAACGATCACCATTTCACAGGATGAAACTTCGGATATGAGCGAAGAACAAGAAAAAATCAGCGGCACTGTCACCATCGGCTGCAAATTACCATGCGGGCTTGTAATGACGTTCGGCGGGAAAAGCGTTGAGCTGCGGGGTTCCCGCGATTCCCGGATCCTGAACGGCTACGGCCTGACCGAAAACGTTGATGCGGAATTCTGGGAAGCCTGGAAAAAAGCGCATGCAAAATTACCCTACGTGAAAAACGAACTGGTATTTGCTTACGCCGACACTCGCAGCGCTCAGGATATGGCACAGGAGCGCCAGAATGAACGTACCGGGCTGGAGGGGCTCGACCCGGACAAGCCAGGCAAAGATCTGGAAAAAGTCCCGGAAAGCGACGAAGAGGATTAACCGATGGGGATCGTTGTCTTCGATGTTGAAAAATTCCGGAAGCGTTATCCGGAATTTGCGGCTGTCCCGCCTGATCTGCTGCAGGAGTTTTTCACCGAGGCAACGATCTACCTCGACAACACCGACAGCAGTCGCGTAACCGATTTACAGCAGCGCGCCATGTTGCTGAATATGCTCACAGCCCATATAGCGAAGCTGAACGCCGGGAGTAATGGCGAAGCAGCCTCTGATCTTGTGGGGCGTATCAGCAGTGCTACACAAGGCTCTGTGTCCGTTTCGGCTGATATGGGGCCGGTATCGGGTACAGAGGCCTGGTACCTGCAGACCAAATATGGGGCAGCGTACTGGAACGCTACCGCACCATATCGCACGATGCAGTACGTTCCGGGGCGCAGTTATTCCGCCGCCGGATATCGTTCAATGCTGCGCTACCGGAGGCCGTAGATATGTCGGGATTCAGTGGTGGGGAGGAAATCAGACGAAAGCTGCTGGAAGTGGCGAAGCGTCTGGGCAAAGGGGATTTGCTGAAAGTTGGTTTTCTGGAGGGGGCTACTTACCCCGACGGGACGCCAGTTGCCCAGATTGCTGCTGTGCAGGAGTGGGGCGGCGAAATTGATGTCCCGGCGCGGACGCAGGATCTGCATTTTAAGCAGGGAAAAAATGGCGAGGTGGGCAATCGGTTTGTGAAGAAAAACAAAGCGGATTTTGTCCAGACCGTCACTATCCCCGCGCATAGAATCGTGATCCCGCCGCGCCCATTTTTTCGAAAGATGATTTGGGCGCAGTCCAAAGGCTGGGGGGCGCTGGTTTCTAAAGCACTTAAAGCGAACAATTACGACCTAGAGCAGGCAATGAATGCTACTGGTGAAATTATTCGGGGCCAACTGCAAAACTCTATTCGGCAGCTCAATGATCCACCTCTCGCAAGATCCACAATCCGTAAAAAAGGCTCTGAAAAACCGCTTATTGAAACCGGACACATGCTCAATTCTGTAGATTTCGAGGTAACAACAAATGGATCTGAATCGGATAGCTAACGGACTCACCCAATCCGTAAACCCAAACATTCCCGCTATCGCACGGATCAGCAATGGCTATGGAACAGCGGCAGACGGCAGCCGTGCGCCGCAATATCTGCCTGATGAAAATGTGGTGGTACAAAAGCAGAACCTGACCCAGCGCGATCTGATGCAGCTCGAACAGCTGAATATTCAGGGCGTGGATTGCACCGCATACATTCCGGGTGCGTGGTATGGGGTGGTGCGTAAAGATAAAAAGGGTGGGGATCTTTTCATCATCAACGGTGAAACCTGGCTTGTCGTTGCTGTCCTTGAAATGTGGCCCGACTGGTCGAGGGTGGCGCTATGCCTGCAGCAGTAAACATTACTGAAACCGACCTGAGAACCGCCTTGCGCGGTTTTTTGCTTTCTGTGGTCGGCGATTTATACGAAGTCGTGAAAGGGCAGGATAACCGAGTGGCGATGCCTGAGGGCCGATTCATTACGATGACCGGGCTGAATAACGACGAGCTGAATAAACCCTATTCGACCTGGCAGGATAGCGGTCAACCAACTGGAGGGCTGGAGCTAACCAACCAGGCGAAAAAGTGGATCTGCCAGCTCGATGTTTACGGTGAGGATGCGGGATCCACCGCATCGACCATTTTCACGCTGGCGCGCTCAGGCTATGCCGTCCGGTGGTTCGCCGAGCTTACGAAGGATAAAGGGTTTTCTGTTATTCCGCTTTATGCCGACCAGCCCCACCAGACAACCATGATCAACGGCGAAAAGCAGTACGAAGAACGCTGGACGCTCGATCTGCATCTTCAGTTCAACCTGGTGATTTCCACGCCGATGGAATTCGCCGCTGAACTTTACGTTAAACCGGCATCTGTGGATGCCACTTTCCCACCGGAGTAAATATGTCTATTCCTGCTTCCCAGCTCGCTACTGTGGTGCCTGGCGTTTTGACTGCAGGCGGTAGCGCTGTCGATATGAATGGCCTCATTCTGACAGGCAGCACGTATATGCCGTCCGGCAAAGTTATGCCGTTTGCATCCGCAGATGATGTCGGTGATTTTTTCGGTTCAGACTCACTCGAAAAAAGTCTCGCTGATATTTATTTCAAAGGTTTCACCAACTGCACTAAATATCCGGCCAGCCTGCTCTTTTCGTTGTGGCCGCAGGTCGCCACGGCAGCCATGCTGACAGGCGGATCCCTTGCGGGTGTGTCTGTGGATGATATGAAGCTGTTTACTGGCACTTTCAGCATCACCGTTGATGGCACAGCGGTAACTGCAGACGATATGGATTTTTCAGCAATTACCAGCTATTCGGATGCTGCAGACGTTATCGCTGAGGCGGTTGGTACCGTAACCGCCGTGTACGATTCGACCAAACAGGGGTTTGTGCTGACATCTAAAACCACAGGGACGGCATCTACCATCACAGCAGCCACTGGAACGCTGGCCGGTAGCCTTAAACTCAGCCAGGACAGCGGCGCGATTGCATCGCAGGGCGTTGGCGTTGTGACGCCTAAAAAAACGATGGATCAAATCGTTGGCATTGCGCCCAACTGGGGCGTGTTCACTACTACCGTAGAGCCCGATCTCGAACAAAAAATTGAGTTTTCGGAATGGGTGAACGGCCGTAATTACGAATATGCCTATGTCGGCTGGGACACAGATCCTGCCGCACAGCAGCCTAATGCTGCAGATTCCTTTGGCGCGCAGGTTAAAGCGAATAAGTATGAGGGTGTTTTCCCACTGTGGGGCTCCGCTAAAACAGCCGTCTTCTCCATGGCAATTGCTGCCTCACTCGACTTCAACCGTCGAAATGGTCGCACAACATGGGCTTATCGAACTCAGAGCGGCCTTGTTTCAGAAGTTGATGACGGTACCGTAGCGGCGAACTTGCTGTCGAATGGCTACAACTACTTCGGTGTTTATGCCAACAAAAAAACAACCTGGAATATTCTCTTTAATGGTGCGGTGGCGGGCAGTTTCAAATGGATGGACTCCTTCATCAATCAGATCTGGCTTAATGCAAACCTGCAGCAGGCCATGATCGATCTGCTAACTGCAGTCGGCTCCATTCCTTACGCAACTGATGGCTACACAATGGTGGAATCCTCCTGCATGGATCCAATTGGTAAAGCCCTCAACTTCGGCGCTATTCGAACGGGAACGACGATTTCCGAATCTCAAAAGGCGCAGATTATTCAGGCCGTCGGTTCCGATGTGACCAGCTCGATCATTAATAAGGGCTACTACCTGCAGATCGTTGAAGCGACGGCGGATATTCGTTCTGAACGTGCATCACCGCCGATGACACTTTATTACGCGGATGGTGGTTCTATTCAGCAACTCACCCTTGCATCAATCGAAATTCAGTAAGGTAAAAAAATGGGATCAATTACTTCAGCAAACTCCACGTATTCGCTGGTGATCAATAGCGTTTACCCCAACGCGCAGATTCTGCAGGGGTATGCTGCTGATGATGCGTTTAGTGTCGATGCTGTCGACAAAGCGCAGGTGGTGATGGGCGTTGATGGTCGTCAGTCCGCTGGTTACATATTCAACCCGATTGTGCAGACGATCACGCTTATGCCGGATTCACCATCACTTGAGGTGTTCAGTAACTGGATCAACGCTATGGACGCCATTCGCGAAATCCTGAACTGCACAGCGAATATTTCACTACCGGCTATCGGGAAAAAATACACGCTCAGCAACGGGATACTTGTGAATTACAAACCTATCCCCGATGTGAAAAAAGTCATGCAGGCGGTACCGTTTAAAATTTCGTGGGAACGTGTAGTCGGAGAAAATATTTAATGGCTCGTAAAATCCAGACCGTAACCATTACCGCCGAAGGGCGCGATAAAGGGAAAGTTTTCCAGATAACCGAAATGCCCGCGTCACGCGCAGAAATGTGGGCGTTGCGTGCGCTCCTGGCTATTGGGCGCAGCGGCGTGCAGCTGCCGGACGGCATCGAAAAAATGGGCTTCGCGGGTATTGTGTCCTACGGCATTAATCTGATCACGCAACTGCCCTATGACGAAGCTGAATATCTTCTCGGGGAGATGTTTACCTGTGTGCAGATTATGCCGGATCCTTCGCGCCCGCAGATCCTTCGCGGCGTGCAGGAGGATGATATTGAAGAAGTTGCAACCCGCATTACTCTGCGTAAAGAGGTGTTTGGCCTGCATTCGGATTTTTTGAAAGCCGTAGGGAAATCGACTACGGCGTCAACTTCTCCGATCCCCCCTACGGCTTAGTTGAATACACCAACGTCCCATCTACCATTGCCACCGTAATATCTGCCGGCAAAGCCACTCTGCACGAACTTGATACCGTTTACGGGCTGGAAGACCTGTGGATATTGATCGAGATTATCCAGGTGGACAGGCACAACGAGGCGGTGCTCAACAAAGCGGAGTGATAATGTCTGCGACCGTAATAGATGCGCTGCTGGTGACGCTGGGGCTTGACCCCAGCGCCTTTACTGCAGGAACAAACGAGGTAACGAAAGACCTCGGAAAATTAAAAAAGGAGTCGGAATCCACTTCTAAAGCAATGGCCGAAGAAGGGAAAAAGGCCGCTGAATTTTTTCGTTCTGTTCGAAACGAAATGCTTGCGCTGATTGGGGTTACGCTGACGCTGAAAGGCGTGAAAGATATCCTGATCGATACCACGCACAACATGGCCGATTTGGGGCGCGTTTCGACGTTGATCGGCGAGTCTGCAAGAACGGTGGATGCATGGGGTAATGCTGTAAAAGGATTTGGTGGTGATGCCAAAACGATGCAGGCGACCATGCTGGGGCTTGAGGACAGCATTACCAGCTTTCAGATGACCGGGCGCGGTAACGGCACCATTCAGGCTTTCCGTTCGATGGGCATTCAGTTCATGGATGAACACGGCAAAGCGCGAAAATCTTCGGATCTGCTTCTGGATGTTGCCCGGTATTTTGAAAAAGTGCATGCCACGCCGCAACAGGCTCGCCAGTTCGGAAAAATGGCGGGTATCGATCAGGGTACTATCAACATGCTGATGCAAGGCTCGGATGCCACAAAGCGCTACGTGGCAGAGCAAGAGCGAAATTCAGCTGTAACCGACCAGGCTATCCGCAACGCTCAGGAAATGGAACGTGCCTGGGCATCCCTCGATTCACAATGGCAGGCCGCAAAACTAACCCTTACGGAAGCGTTACAACCGCAAATTAAACAGGTTACGCAACTGTTGAAGGAAGGGGGAGACTGGATCCGGGATCACCGAGGCGAAATAAATCAGTTCTTCCAGGAGTTGCCTGGTAAAATTAAACCGATTATTGACGACGTGCAGCAGGTGGTTGATTTCTTTGGCGGCTGGGAAACCGTAGCCAAAACGTTAATTGGCCTGCAGCTGGCGTCATGGATTGCTGGCGTTGCTTCTGCCCTGGGTGGCCTTGCCACTTCGCTTACTGCGCTGGCGCCGCTCATGGCAACGCTCTATTACATCAAGTGGTTGTATGACCACAAAGAAGATGTAGGTACGACCTTCAAGAGCAGCTACAACTACGCGAAAAATAATATCGAGGACTCATTGCGCAGCATGGGGTTCGATATTGCTATGAACAAAGACCGCGTGAAAGGCACTCCACAGGCCGCGCTCGATATTCCGGGTGTAGCTCCCGCCGGGGGCTATCCTCAACCCTCAGCAGAGCCAGAACAGCATGCCCAGTCGGTAAAAATACCCCGGGCAGTTGGCAAAGGCGCCGCTTTGTTGGGAATGATGGCAGGCACATTCGGACAGCTTGAGGCCAAATATAACCTGCCTGATGGACTACTGAAGAGCGTCGCAACTACCGAATCAGGCGGTAACCAGTTCGCTGTTTCATCCGCAGGTGCACAGGGGCTTTTCCAGCTTATGCCAGGAACGGCTAAAGGCCTCGGACTGAAGGAAGGGGAGCAGTTTGACCCTGAGAAATCATCGGATGCTGCCGCACGTTACCTGTCGCAGCTGTTGAAGCAATTTAACGGTGATTTAAAAACGGCGCTGGCTGCCTATAACTGGGGGCCGGGAAATGTTGCAAAAAAAGGGCTGGGCCGTATGCCTGCAGAAACGCAGGCCTATCTACAAAAAGTTACAGGTGGTATGCCTGTCGGCGCAGCATCGCGTTATGCATTTGCTCCTCCTGCTGCTGCAGGTGCGCCTGCAGTTACACGGGAAGTGCATAACGAAACGCATATCGGGCAGATCACTATCCAGACGCAGGCTACAGACGCTAACGCAATGGCTAAAGAGCTGCCGGGTGCGCTGCGCCGTAATCCGATAATTTATCAGGCTGATTCGGGGATGAGTTAATGCCTCTGATTGATTTTCCCAACGTTCCGAACGTGCCGGGCGTCCCGTCAATTGCACGCAATCCGGATTTTTCCGCCGATTTTGGTGATCTCGTCAGTGCCGTAACGAGCGGAAACCCTCTTTCCATTATTGAATCAGTTACCTCTCCCCGATGGGGAATTTACCTTCCGGACACGATGGAAAAAATGATCGAACCTGATTCCGTGCTGGCGTTTGAGTATCGCGGGGACGCGAGGATCTCCGATTATCCGGTTGAGGAGGGAGGATTTCGGTCATACAACAAAGTGCTACAGCCTTTTGATATCCGCATGAAGATGACTTGCAGCGGGGCAGGCACGCTTACCAGCGGGTCGGTTGGTCTGTCATCAGGAATTTCTGCCGGCATGACGCGAGAAACGTTTCTGGGGACGCTGGAGGCCATGAAAGCCTCACTGCTGACGTTCAACGTTGTGACCCCTGATTTTGTTTATAAATCGCTGAACCTTGTCCATTTCGACTATAAGCGCACCAATACCGAGGGGGTTACGCTGCTGACTGCTGAGGTATTTATGCGTGAAATTATGCAGACAGTTGAGGCAAGTTATAAAACGGTCTCAACGGATTCAGCTGCGGATACAAAAAATCAGGGCACTACCAACACAGTGACCCCATCACCTACGCAAAGTGCAGCCATTCAGGGGGGATCATGAAACTCATCCCGATTGAAGCGGTTCCCAGCCAGCAGATGAATATCGTATTGAGCCAGCAAAACTGCACCCTCAAGATTTATCAGAAATCCGGGCTGGTTTATGTGGATCTCGCTGTGGCCGGTAAACCTCTGGTTTATGCCGGGCTGGTACGTAATCGCGTCAACCTCGTCCGGAGCAGTTATCTGCATTTTATCGGTAACCTGATGTTTGTTGATACCCAGGGGAGCAGCGATCCGGTATTTACCGGCTTCAATTCCCGCTGGCTGCTGATATATCAGGAGGGTTAGGCGTGGCATTTACTGAAAAAAAGATCACTGCAATTTTTACACTGCAGGATCAAACCTTCGCCGATGGAACCAACCAGTTAACGCTGTCCGGGATCCGGATGATGGCGAATATTGAGAGCTTTGGCATATTCGAGCAGGGGACATGCAGCCTGCGTATTTGGGGGATGAAACCGGAAGACATGAATACGCTGGCGACAATGGCTATTCGTACCGGAATAAGCCACAACGCGCTAACCCTGCTGGCGGGGGATGACGAGAAAGGAATGACGCAGGTGTTCGCCGGAACCATTTTTGACGCATATACCGATTACAACAGCCTCCCGGATGTCGCATTCTGTATTGATTCCTCTCCCGGCTGGTTCGAAAAAATGGTACCTGCAGCTGCAAACAGTTTTCAGGGGGTAACGGATGTTGCAACGATGATGAAGTCTCTCGCTGCAGCTGCCGGGTTCGCCTTTGTTAATCATGGTGTGACGGTGCAGCTGTCGAACCATTATTTATGTGGCACGGTAATGGCCCAGATACAGGATGTGGCAACGGCGACAGGGATTGGCTGCAGGCTCGCAAATGACACCGTTGAGATCTGGCCTGATGGGGCATTCACTAATGAAGAATCAATAATTCTCAGCCCGGAAACCGGGCTTGTAGGGTATCCGGAATTTGACCCATACGGCCTTGCAGTTACGTCATCTTTTAACCCCGATCTCGTTTATGGCCGACGTGTGACCATTACCAGTTCTATCCCGCAGGCCTGCGGCGATTTCGGGATCAGCCAGTGCGTGCACTCTATCTCTTCCAAAGTGCCGGGCGGCCCCTGGTTTACTTCGCTACGGGTATGGAATAACGATGTCCCAAGAACGTTCTAAAGCGCCAGGGCAACGCCGACCGCAATCGGATGCCAATCAGTTCAGCGCGATCAGTTTTGTCATTAAGCAGTATCTTGCGGGAGTGCGCACGGCTATGCCTGTTATTGTTCGCGGCGTGCGAAATGCCGGAGGGATTGAGCCGGTTGGCACTGTTGATGTCGAGCCGTTAGTTTCCCAGCTCGATGGAACAGGGAAAATCGTTTCACATGGCATTATTTATGATATGCCTTACCTCCGTATGCAGGGGGGAACGAACGCGATAATTATCGATCCTGAAGTCGGAGATATTGGCCTGGCCGTTGTCTCTGACCGGGATGTCAGCAACGTCAAAAGCACCCGTAAAGTATCGGCGCCCGGCTCGAATCGCAGAAACCATTTTTCCGATGGATTTTACTTTGGTGGATTTCTCAACGGAAACCCCGCGCAGTACATCCAGTTCTCTACCGAAGGGATCACGCTGGTATCGCCAACAGCCATCAAACTGCAGGCTCCAAATATCAGTCAGGAGGCAACGGAGTCAATCAGTAATACCGCGCCCACCATAAGTGACACTGCAACCCAGTCTGTTAATCTGAGTGCCCCTTCAATCGGGCTCGACGGTGCTTTAACACAGGGCAAAGGGGAGAATGGCGGTGATGCAAACTTTGGTGGCGCGATTACAGCGGAAAAAGAAATAACCGGAAATGGCGTGCCGCTTTCGGATCATGAGCATGACAAAGTTCAGCCTGGTGACGGGAACAGCGGCAAGCCTGTTAAGTAATCTGGGGTGATTATGCAGAAAACTCTCTTACTGGATCGCACCGCATGGGATCTGGTTTTGGATATAAACGGAAACATAGCCTGTGCGACAGAACCGTATTCTGTTGCACAGGATGTGGCGAGTGCCGTGCGCACGTTTCTCGGAGAATGCTGGTATGACACCTCTCAGGGGGTTCCGTACTGGCAGCAAATTCTGGGGCAATGGCCTCCAATGATCCTTGTTAAAAGCCGCATTGAGCAAACAGCGCTTACCGTTCCCGGCGTGGTAACGGCAAAATGCGACTTTCTCCAGTTCGAAAATCGCCAGCTTACTGGTCGAATCCTGATTAAAGACAGCTACGGTAACGAATCCGAAGCTTCATTCTGAGGTAACAATGACAACCAATGTGCCACAGGTGCAATTCACGCCTGAGGGCGTCGTATTGCCTGAAGAAAGCGAAATATTGCAGGGAGTTCAGGCCGACATCGATCAGGCCTTTGGCGGCGGTGTAAACCCCCAGCTATCTTCACCGCAGGGACAGCTTGCCCAGAGCCAGGCCGCTATCATCGGCAATAAAAATGACCAGATAGCGGAGATATCGAACCAGGTGGATCCCGATACCTCAAGCGGGCGCTGGCAGGATGCTATTGGCCGGATTTATTTTATCGAACGCATATCCGCCAGCGGCACAGTTGTAACGGGTACTTGCAGGGGAAAGGTGAATACGCCAATCCCTGCCGGTTCAATGGCAGAGGATACCAGCGGTTATCTCTATTACAGTCTCGTTGACGCAAGAATTGGAGCCGACGGGACGGTCGATGTCGATTTTCAGTGCTCAACCACGGGCCCGATTGCTTGCCCTGCAGGCGCGCTGTCGAAAATATTCCGTGCGCAAATCGGGTGGGACAGCATCACCAATAAAACAGCCGGTACGCCGGGAGTGGATGTGGAGAGCCGGGCTGATTTTGAGTTCAGGCGGCGTAATAGCGTGGCCGCAAATGCCGTTAACTCCCCACAGTCGATACTTGCCAGCGTCCTTAGCGTTAATAACGTCCTTGACGCATATGTTAAGGACAACGACAAAAATACGGATATCACTTTCGGCGTAACGAATTTCCCGATTGCTAAAAACTCCGTATGCGTTTCCGTTGCAGGGGGAGATCCCGCAGCGGTAGCAGATGCAATCTGGAAGAAAAAATCGCTTGGGTGCTCCTATACGGGCAATACGTCTTTCACTGTTGAAGATCGGGACGGGTATGAAACGCCATACCCCGAGTATGTGGTTTCCTGGCTGACACCGACCGCCAGCGCCGTTTTCTATAAAGTCCAGATAAGTGCCAACGACCAACTGCCATACGACATTGAAGACAGCGTCAGGCAAGCCGTTATCAGTGCATTCAACGGGCAGGATGGTGGTTCACGCGCACGCATAGCAAGCACTATCTACGCCGGACGATATTATGCAGGCGTGTCAGCTGTCGACAGCAACGTCAATATTCTCTCAATCACGCTCGGTCTGTCTGCCAGCTCATTGAGTACTTCGCTGGCTCTGGGTATCGATCAGCGCCCCACACTAAGCCCCGAAAATATTACCGTGGAGCTCGTGGACGTATGAATAATGTTTCCGACACACTGCTAAGCCAGTACGCAAACAGTCCGACTATTGTCGGTCTCATTAACAGCTTTAACGAGAATATTGATCCCTCGGTGAACCTGGACGATTTCTACAATTTTGTCTGGAACGTCGATACAGCCCAGGGATTCGGGCTCGATATATGGGGGAAGATCGTAAACGTTTCCCGCAAGCTTGAACTGGTGACTGAAGATGTTTATCTCGGTTTTACTGAAGCCAACTTTACCACTCCTGTATATACCGATCCCCGGCCCTTTGGATCCGGCATTTTCTACACCGGGATCCAGACAGGGACATATGTTTTCTCTCTCACAGATTCGGCTTACAGACGGTTAATCATGGTTAAGGCCATGGCAAACATAACTGACTGCACCGCGCCGAACGTAAATCGCCTGCTGCGCTTTCTCTTTGAAGGGAGAGGGCGCTGCTATGTTGAAGATATGGGCGAAATGCAGATGCGCTATGTCTTCGAATTCCCGTTAACCACAATTGAGTATTCGATCATGGTGAATACCAATGTCGTTCCCCGGCCGGCAGGCGTAACCACATACATACAGCGTCCACCTTCTGACGAATAACACCAGAGGATCATGAATGAAACTTGCTTCTATACCGGCTCGCGTTCCGGTGCCTTTTGCTGATCAGGGGACAAAAAACGCAATACCTGTTAATTCTCAGATTGGGGTTAAAGATGGCGCGGCATCGTACACAGATGGGTTTCCTCCGCTGACGATGACACCTATTGCTGCAGGTGGTATTCCGCCTGCCGGCGGGGATTTCAACGGCATACTGAACGCTATCACACAATCAGTGCGCTGGGCGTGCGCTGGCGGACAGTACTCTTATGATGATGCTTTTTCAACATCGATAGGGGGCTACCCAAAAGGCGCACTGATTCAGAACACTGCAGGGGATGTTTTCTGGCTCAATACCACAGACGATAACAGTACCAACCCCGACACAGGAGCAGGATGGATCCCCGCTATTCGCTATGGATTAACCTCTGTAGCACTCGCAGGAACGAATATAACACTGACTCCTGAGCAGGCAGCAAAAGAGACCATCGTACTCACGGGGACCCTGACGGCAAACGTGCAGGTAATCATGCCTGCATGGGTTGAAACGTGGCTGGTAATTAACAACACAACAGGCGCTTTTACTGTATCAGTGAAAACCTCCTCAGGTAGCGGGGTGAATATTGGGGCCGGAACCACAAACCAGATTTATGGCGACGGAAACAATATTTATTATGGCGCTTTGATGGTGCGAAATAATCTGGCGGAGATCAAGGCGGCCGGGACGAATTCTCAAGCAGCAGCCAGGGCTAACCTTGGACTGAGTGATATGTCTACGGCTAATCCAAATGATTTTGTACCCTCAACCCGAAAAATTAATAATAAACAGCTTAATGCTGATATTACTCTTAACGCTAACGATGTAAGTGCGGTTTCATCTACTGGTGGGAGCTATAGCGGTACATTCAAATTTGGAAGAATTGAAACATTACCAACAGAATCCAATATGTCTGCACTATATAATGTGCAAGCTGGAGTTGGTGGGGTTGTGTCAGGTGTTGAGTTCAACTGGTATGGTCAAAAATTTACTGTTGGTATTACCCGTGACGCTGGGACTGGTACAAATGGTTTAGTATTCCAGCATAATGGATTTACACGATTAACAATTGATAAAAATGGGAATTTAATCTCGGTTGGGGAAATTTCCTCTGGTGGGAAAATAGTTTCTGGGGCAGGGGTTTATGATACGCCTAATGTCCGTGTCTATTCATCAAACAACCCTCCGCCACAACAGGATTTAAGCTCTTATGCAAAAAGAGATGCTATTACATATGTAGGGCTTGAGTCGAATAACCCTATAGCTCCTTATTTACGTCAGGAATCCACTAATGCCATAATCTATCTGGCTCCTCGTGATTGGGTTAATGGTAATTTTTTGACTGGAGTGCGTTTAGGTGCTCAGGCCGGGGCTAACAATAACAATAGTGGATGGGCCATGGCACCAGATGGCGCAGTTCTTACTGGTTCATATCAGGATACAAATTATACAGCGGTATATTATAGATATCCGCAGTATAGGGTTAATGGGACATGGTATAACATTGGAGTAGCATGATGATCGCAGGAAAATTTACAAAATATACACCTACAAACGAAAAGCTCTTAGAAGATGCTAAATTTATTAAAAATAACACAGGTATGGATGTTGTTTTTTTGCAAACAGAACAAGGTGATGACTGGTATGAAATTCAATCAATGTTTTCACCAGATACTATAAAAATAGTATACGATGAAAATAAAGTCATTACGTCATATTCCCGTGATGTATCTTCACTGAATCCTATTGACTCCTTTATTGCGGAGGTTTCAGAGGATGATTTTCCCGAAGATATTGATATATTGGGTGGTTGGGGATTTGATGGGGAAAAGGTTGTCAAAATTAATCCAGACCCTTTGGAAGAAAATAATCGCATAAAAAATCAGTTGATAAGTGAAGCTACAGCAGTTATAGCTCCTTTACAGGACGCTGCAGACTTATCAATTGCAACGACTGAGGAGACCGAAAGCTTATATGAGTGGAAGAAATACCGAGTTCTTTTGAGCAGGGTTGATCCAAAAAAACCAAACTGGCCGCCAAAACCAACCCAATAATATTATTTCTTTCTAAACCTTATAATGGTATTGAGATATAAAGGTAAAATTAATATTTGAACTTTTCGTGATGCCCTGAAGCTCCCAATAAAAGTTAGTAAGGCACGGCGCAGATTTTTCTGTTCTCCATGGGGAAGTTTTGATCCGTTGTTTTTTACTAACATGTATTTTATGAGGTTAAATATTCTTTGCGCAGTAGGGAAGAGTGCTTTTTTAATGTCTGTATTATCTTTTGCCAGCAACGAAAGTGATTGAACTGCGTAAACAAGGTCAATAATATCTTTTTGCCTGAACGTTTGGGTTATGCTTTTTTTATGATAACGATACCAGATTAAGGATTTGTCAATTCCATAAATAACTTTGCTATGCAAATAAATTACCGGAACTGTACTCATATCTTCATAGAGTCGGCCTGTAGGGAATTGAATATCAAACTCATGGAATAGGGCGGTTTTATAAACTCTCGCCCATGGATACCATTTGCATCTTTTGAATGCTGGAGATAATTCTGACACGGAGTGTATATCAATCCTTCCAGAGAATACAGAGCAATCGATATGTTCAACTATATTAGTTATTTCACCATCGAATTGCTCGGCGTTAAACTCTACTATATCAATAGTGGAGTCATCTATTAGAGGTAATATTTCGCGCCAGAAACCAGTATGAAAAAAATCATCGGAATCTAAAAAAGCAATATATTCACCTTTGGCTGTTTTTATGCCTGCATTTCTTGCTGCAGAAAGGCCGGCATTTTCTTGATGAATGACTGTTATATTTTTGTCTTTGTAATTCTGAATTGTACGCTCAATAATATCAGGGCTGTCGTCTGTCGAACCATCATTTACTATTATCAGTTCAATCGTTTGCGACATAAATGGTAGAATTGATTGCAGGCATTCAGCAATGAAATCTCGCGAATTATAACAGGGTACTACCACGCTTAATTTTACTTCATTCATCCTCAACGATGCTCCATGGCTACCAGTTTATTTAGGTCTTTAGCGCTTTATTTTACCTGAGCTGGCATTAAAGCGAAACAACCTGAGGTCTCTTGGTCGTCCTAGTGCGCTATGTGAGTAAACGATACGCGCACGCAGAAATGTGACGATAATCCGTTGATATAGGTCATTAAGCACACAAGGATGTGAACGGCTGTCTTCCCCAAAACTATTTTTATATGCTTGATTTAAAACGCTTTATTTGGGGGTGTTTTGCGACATGATTATGAGGGTATTTATTCGGCAATCTGCTGATTTGGTTGGAAAAATTTGAAAGTGTTTTATCTCCATCCGTGCAAGGTGAAAAGCATCTAAACCAAACATGCACAGCCTCAATGTCAAACGGTGTGCTGTTATGGTATAGGGGCAAAGTTCGGACTGTCAGACGCAGAAAAGTGATTTTTAACCATAACAGTTGGCTTAAAGCTCATGCTTTAGGCATCTGATATACCTCGCGTGAGGAATAAAAACTGTATTTTTATGAATTTTACGCATAAAACTGCTTGCCTTGTCGTCTGCGCCGTGCGTTAATGACCCTCTGGTTTTGAGTCCAAATAAATATCTGACGTAGTTTTATAAAGCAGTTCTCATCACGTTGTGCCTCTCCGCAGCCTCTCTTGGGTCTTTATCTACTTTCCGATTCGTTTTGTTTAAAACCATTATTGCCCAATCGGCCCATTAGTAATTTACGTTTTTACGTTACAGGAGAATCCTATGACTTCTTATATTCATTTCCGCTGCCCATGCTGTCATGGCTCGCAGTACCGTACCTCAGTCTTTGATATGTCCGAGAAAAACCCACTCGGCGCGAAATGCATCTTTTGCAAATCGTCGATGATTACGCTCGATCACCTGGCCGCTGCGCGCCAGGCGCAAAGCCACGTTACCGAGTACCGTAAGTAATTTGTTTCACGAACTATAACAGTTAGCTAAATCTTCTCTTTTTCTCCTGCTGATATACACTGTCGGTCACAAGGAGAATTTGATGAAAAAATACCAGCGTCTGGCGCAACAAATTATCTCGCAGATTGAGCTTGGCGTATGGCTGCCGGGCGATAAGCTGCCTTCGCTGCGAGAGCAGGTGGCGAGCAGCGGCATGAGTTTTATGACCGTTGGCCACGCGTATCAGATGCTGGAAAGTCAGGGGCGCATTGTCGCCAGACCGCAGTCGGGCTATTACGTTGCCTCGCGCCCGACCGCACATCAGCCTGCTCCACCTGCCCAGGTGATGCGTGACGAAGTGGTGGATATTAATACCTACATCTTCGACGTCTTACAGGCCAGCCGCGACCCGTCCGTTGTTCCTTTTGCCTCCGCGTTTCCCGATCCCCGACTTTTCCCGCTGCAGCAGCTCAACCGTTCGCTGGCGAACGTCAGCAAAACCGCGACGGCGATGAGCGTGATTGAGAACCTGCCCCCGGGTAACGTCGATCTCCGCCACGCCATTGCCCGTCGCTACGCGCAGCAGGGGATGAACATCTCCCCGGAAGAGATCGTGATCACCGCAGGCGCGCTTGAAGCGCTCAATCTCAGCCTGCAGGCGGTAACCGAGCCGGGCGACTGGGTGATAGTCGAAAACCCGTGTTTTTACGGCGCGCTGCAGGCGCTGGAACGCCTGAAGCTCAAAGCGTTGTCGATTGCGACGGATGTCCGCGAGGGGATTGACCTGAATGCCCTTGAACAGGCGCTGAAGGAGTACCCGGTTAAAGCCTGCTGGATCATGACCAACAGTCAGAACCCGCTTGGCTTCACGCTGAGCGCGGAGAAAAAAGCGCAGCTTGTCGCGCTGTTAACGCAGCACAACGTCCCCCTGATTGAAGACGATGTCTACAGCGAGCTCTATTTTGGCCGTGAAAAGCCGCTCCCGGCGAAAGCATGGGATCGCCAGGATATGACGCTGCACTGCTCGTCCTTTTCAAAATGCCTGGTAGCCGGTTTTCGCATCGGCTGGGTTGCGGCAGGAAAACACGCGAGACGCATTCAGCAGTTGCAGCTGATGAGCACGCTCTCCACCAGCTCACCCGTGCAGCTAGCGCTGGTGGATTACCTGGCGACGAAACGCTACGACGCCCATCTGCGCCGGCTGCGGCGTACGCTCGCCGAGCGAAAACAGCAGGCCTGGCAGTCTCTTTTGCGCCATATGCCTGCCGGCGTCAAAATCCACCATAACGACAGCGGCTACTTTTTATGGCTGGAGCTTCCGGCGCAGCTGGATGCGGGTCTGCTCAGCGAAAAAGCCTTAACGCACCACATCAGCATTGCGCCCGGAAAGATGTTTTCCACCTCCGACGCGTGGACACCGTTCTTCCGGTTTAATACCTCCTGGGCCTGGGGAGAGCGAGAAGAGCAGGCGGTCATTCAGTTAGGGAAATTAATTAGTACGATGCTGGAATAAACTTTTCTCCGTTATTTAAATAATCAATTCTTATCCAGATGACGGCGCTGCGAATATTTCGTGGTGCCCTGTCATAGGAAATCTGCATACCGTCTCTCGCGGCTAACTCCTTGTCTATAATCCAGTTAACGGGGAATGCGCCCTCGGTCACACCTTGATGAAATTTCCTGAAGCCGTACGGTGCGGCGCATTTGCGCGGTCTACGTTTAATAAGGGAGATATTTTTACGGCACGGCTGCCGCTAAATTCATTGCGACAGGAGTAACTCTTATGAGCAAACATTTTGCCCGCAGCAGCCTGTGCGCGCTCGGCATGACTATCATGACAGCGCAAGCCGCAGAACCACCAAAGGCCATCGGCGACGGGGAAGGTCGGTTGGATATTATCGCCTGGCCGGGATACATCGAACGCGGACAGACGGATAAAAATTATGACTGGGTCACCCAGTTTGAAAAAGAGACCGGGTGTGCGGTCAACGTCAAGACGGCGGCCACGTCGGATGAAATGGTCAGCCTGATGGCGAAAGGGGGATATGACCTGGTCACCGCCTCGGGTGACGCCTCCCTGCGCCTGATAATGGGTAAACGCGTTCAGCCCATTAACCCCGACCTCATCCCCAACTGGAAAACGCTCGACGCGCGGATTGTGAAAGGGGAATGGTTTAACGTCGGCGGGAAAGTCTACGGCACGCCGTATCAGTGGGGGCCAAACCTGCTGATGTACAACACCAAAACCTTCCCGACGCCGCCGGACAGCTGGAGCGTGGTCTTTACCAAACAGGATCTGCCGGACGGTAAAACCAATCAGGGACGCGTTCAGGCCTATGACGGCCCGATTTATATCGCCGATGCGGCGCTCTTCGTCAAAGCTACCCAGCCGCAGCTGGGTATCAAAGACCCTTACCAGCTCACCGAAGCACAGTATGCCGCCGTGCTGAAAGTGCTGCGCGACCAGCACGCGCTGATCCATCGCTACTGGCATGACACCACCGTTCAAATGAGCGATTTCAAAAATGAAGGCGTCGTGGCCTCCAGCGCCTGGCCGTATCAGGCGAATGCCCTGAAGGCTGAGAACCAGCCCGTTGCCACCGTCTTCCCGAAAGAGGGGGTGACCGGCTGGGCGGATACCACCATGCTGCACGCGCAGGCAAAACACCCGATGTGCGCCTATAAGTGGATGAACTGGTCGCTGACGCCGAAAGTGCAGGGCGATCTGGCGGCCTGGTTTGGCTCCCTGCCCGTGGTTGCTGAAGGGTGTAAGGCCAGCACGCTGCTGGGTGATAAAGGCTGCGAAACAAACGGTTATAACGAGTTCGACAAAATCATGTTCTGGAAAACCCCTATCGCCGAAGGCGGCAAATTTGTCCCTTACAGCCGCTGGACGCAGGATTACATCGCCATCATGGGCGGTCGTTAATTGCCCGGGAGCAGAACATGACGTACGCGGTAGAGTTTAACAACGTTTCCCGTCTGTACGGCGACGTACGGGCGGTGGATGGGGTCACCATTGCTATTCGTGACGGAGAATTTTTCTCCATGCTGGGGCCTTCGGGCTCCGGCAAAACCACCTGCCTGCGTCTGATCGCGGGTTTTGAACAGCTGTCAGGCGGCACAATTTCTATCTTCGGCAAAGAGGCGAGCGAGCTGCCTCCCTGGGAGCGGGATGTGAATACCGTCTTTCAGGACTACGCGCTGTTCCCGCATATGTCGATCCTCGACAATGTTGCCTACGGGCTGATGGTCAAAGGCATCGACAAGAAAAAACGTCATGCGCAGGCCCGTGATGCCCTGGAAAAAGTGGGCCTGAGCTTTGCCGTTGCCCGCAAACCTTCACAACTTTCCGGCGGCCAGCGGCAGCGTGTCGCCATCGCCCGGGCGCTGGTCAATGAGCCGCGCGTCCTGCTGCTGGATGAACCCTTAGGTGCGCTCGATCTCAAACTGCGTGAACAGATGCAGTTCGAGCTAAAGAAGCTTCAGCAGGAACTCGGCATCACCTTTATTTTTGTCACCCACGATCAGGGCGAGGCCCTTTCCATGTCAGACCGGGTGGCGGTGTTCAATAACGGGCGCATCGAGCAGGTGGATACTCCGCGCGATCTCTACATGCGTCCGCGCACGCCGTTTGTCGCCGGTTTTGTCGGCACGTCCAACGTCTTTGATGCGGGACTTGCGCAGAAAATATGCGGCATGGAAGGCAGCTATTCCCTGCGCCCGGAACATATTCGCCTTAATGAGGGCGGAGACGTTCAGGTTCAGGGCATCGTGCAGGCCGTTCAGTATCAGGGAGCGGCCACGCGGCTGGAGCTGAAGCTTGCCGATGGCGCCAAACTGCTGGTGAGCCAGGCCAATCTCAGTGAAACCTCGTCGCTGAGCGGCATTGCGCCGGGGCAGGCGGTGATGGCGTCGTGGTCACGCGAGGCGATGATTCGCCTGCACGAGGAGAGGTGAAATGTCTATGAGTGTCGCGCATCCTCCCGCCTCGCACGGCCGCTTAAGCCGCATGACGGCGCTGTTCTGGCGTAAACCGTCGCTCGGCCTGTTCCTGCTTCTGCTCGCGCCGCTCATGTGGTTTGGCATCGTCTATCTAGGATCGCTTCTGACCCTGCTGTGGCAAGGATTTTACACCTTTGACGATTTCACCATGGCCGTCACGCCGGATCTGACCCTGGCGAACATTCAGGCGCTTTTCAACCCGGCAAACTACGACATTATCCTGCGCACGTTAACCATGGCGATTGCGGTGACGATTGCCAGCGCCATCCTGGCCTTCCCGATGGCCTGGTACATGGCGCGATACACCCGCGGCAAGTGGAAAGCGTTTTTCTATATCGCTGTGATGCTGCCAATGTGGGCGAGCTACATCGTCAAAGCCTACGCCTGGACGCTGCTGCTTGCGAAGGACGGGGTGGCGCAGTGGTTTCTCAACCATATGGGGCTGGAGCCGATCCTGACCTCACTCCTTACGCTCCCGGCGATTGGCGGCAACACCTTGTCCACCTCCGGACTGGGACGGTTTCTGGTCTTCGTCTATATCTGGCTGCCGTTTATGATCCTGCCCGTCCAGGCGGCGCTGGAACGCCTGCCTGCCTCGCTACTGCAGGCCTCAGCCGACCTCGGCGCGCGCCCTCGCCAGACCTTTCGCTACGTCGTTCTGCCGCTGGCGATCCCGGGTATTGCGGCAGGCTCAATATTCACCTTTTCCCTGACGCTGGGGGATTTCATCGTTCCGCAGCTGGTGGGGCCGCCGGGCTACTTCATCGGTAACATGGTCTACTCGCAGCAGGGCGCCATTGGCAATATGCCCATGGCCGCCGCGTTCACGCTGGTGCCCATCGTACTGATTTCACTCTATCTGGCGTTCGTGAAACGTCTGGGAGCATTCGATGCACTCTGAACGCGCACCGCTGTTCCTGAAAGTGGCAGCCTGGGGAGGCGTTATCTTCCTGCACTTCCCGCTGCTGATTATCGCGACCTATGCCTTTAATACCGAAGACGCGGCCTTCAGCTTTCCGCCGCAGGGCCTGACGCTGAAGTGGTTCAGCGTGGCGGCGGGGCGCGGCGATATTATTGAATCAGTGACGTTGTCACTTCAGATTGCCGCGCTCTCCACCGCGATTGCCCTTGTGCTTGGCACGCTTGCTGCAGCGGCGCTGTGGCGAAGCGAGTTTTTTGGCAAGAATGCGATCTCGCTGCTGCTGCTGTTGCCGATTGCGTTGCCGGGGATCATCACCGGTCTGGCGCTGCTGACGGCATTCAAAACGATCGACCTTGAGCCTGGGTTTTTCACCATCGTGGTCGGACACGCCACCTTTTGCGTGGTGGTGGTGTTTAACAACGTGATTGCCCGGTTCAGACGCACCTCCTGGAGCCTGGTGGAAGCGTCGATGGATCTCGGGGCCGACGGATGGCAAACCTTCCGCTATGTGGTGCTGCCCAATCTGGGTTCCGCTCTGCTGGCCGGGGGTATGCTGGCGTTTGCCCTGTCGTTTGACGAGATAATCGTCACAACGTTTACGGCGGGACACGAGCGCACGTTACCGCTGTGGTTGCTCAATCAGCTCGGTCGTCCGCGCGACGTTCCGGTCACCAACGTCGTAGCACTGCTGGTGATGCTGGTGACAACTATCCCCATTCTGGGAGCCTGGTGGCTAACCCGCGACGGTGAGAACATCGCCGGCAGCGGGAAATAACAGTGAATTCAACAGGAAAATGCTATGCAAACACAACTGCTGATAGAGGGAAAACTGGTAACCGGAGAGGGAGAAAAGCAGCCGGTCTATAACCCGGCCACTGGAAAACTCCTGCTGGAGATTGCCGAGGCGTCAGCGGCTCAGGTCGACGCGGCGGTTCAGGCGGCCGACCGTGCCTTTGCGGAGTGGGGGCAAACCACGCCGAAGACGCGCGCCGAGTGCCTGCTGAAGCTGGCGGATGCGATTGAAGCGCATGGGGAGGACTTTGCCCGGCTCGAATCCCTCAACTGCGGGAAGCCGCTGCACTGTGCTCTGGGTGATGAAATTCCGGCGGTGGTCGACGTTTTCCGTTTCTTTGCCGGGGCCGCCCGCTGTCTGAACGGGCTGGCCGCCGGGGAGTACCTTGACGGCCACACGTCGATGATCCGCCGCGATCCGGTGGGTGTGGTTGCCTCTATTGCCCCATGGAACTATCCGCTGATGATGGCGGCCTGGAAGCTGGCCCCCGCGCTGGCGGCAGGGAACTGCGTGGTGATTAAGCCCTCAGAGATCACGCCGCTGACCGCGCTGAAGCTGGGAGAGCTGGCAAAAGATATCTTCCCGGCAGGCGTTCTGAACGTCCTGTTTGGCCGGGGGAAAACGGTTGGCGATCCGCTTACCGGGCATGAAAAAGTCCGTATGGTCTCGCTGACCGGTTCGATTGCTACCGGGGAACATATCATCGGCCATACCGCGTCATCCATTAAACGCACCCACATGGAGCTGGGCGGTAAAGCGCCGGTTATCGTCTTTGATGATGCCGACCTGGATGCGGTTGTCGAAGGGGTGCGGACGTTTGGTTTCTACAATGCCGGGCAGGACTGTACGGCGGCCTGCCGGATTTATGCCCAGAAGGGCATCTATGCCGCGCTGGTGGAAAAGCTGGGCGCAGCGGTCGCCAGCCTCAAAATGGGTGCGCCGGAGGATGCCTCTACCGAACTGGGACCGCTCAGCTCGGCCGCCCATCTTTCACGCGTCTGTCAGGCGGTCGATGCGGCGAAAGCGCTCGGCCACATCCGCGTTGTCACCGGCGGGAGCAAAAAAGAGGGGGCGGGCTACTACTTCCAGCCAACCCTGCTGGCGGGGGCAAAACAGGACGACGCCATCGTTCAGCGGGAGGTGTTTGGCCCGGTGGTGAGCGTCACCGAGTTTGACGACGAGGCGCAGGTGCTGGCCTGGGCGAACGATTCGCAGTATGGACTGGCGTCATCGGTCTGGACCAAAGACGTGGGCCGCGCCCATCGCCTGAGCGCGCGCCTGCAGTACGGCTGCACCTGGGTGAATACCCATTTTATGCTGGTGAGCGAAATGCCGCACGGCGGCATGAAGTTATCCGGCTACGGCAAAGATATGTCGGTCTACGGGCTTGAGGATTATACGGTCGTGCGGCATGTCATGATCAAACACTAAGCCCGCCATGCCTGGCCGCATGCGCGGCCAGGCGTTTCCCGCGCCCGCCATGAGTGTTACGCAAGATACTCAATTGTTATTATCCGTAATATTTAAGTGGTTATTCTGTAACGAAAAAACTTGATCTGTATCAACATATGACGCATATTGCGTGCGGTTATTTTTTCGGCTCTGGTATACAGAATGACGTTGTATCAAAAGATGTTGGTTTTTTACGCAATCATGGCTTCCATCTGCGCATTAATTACCTGGTTCCTCTCTAAAGACCGCAAACGTATCCGCCTGCTCAGCGCTTTTCTGGTGGGGTCAACCTGGCCAATGAGCTTTCCCGTTGCGCTGCTGGTCTCGCTTTTCTGAAGCACGCTTCCATTTTTAAAAGATGAATATGGCATTCCAGATACGGTAACTGTATAAATAAACAGTGCATCGTAAAAGGAGTGCTTATGAACAGTTTTTACTCGCAGCAGGCCGGTTGTACCGTGCGCTGGCATGACCTGCCCGGCACCGGCGATCCCGTGGTGTTCATTCACGGGCTGGGCTGCGCCTCTTCCTATGAATATCCCCGTGTCGTTCATGACCCGCTGTTTGGCGCGCGTAGAGCGATTCTCATCGATTTGCCCGGCAGCGGCTACAGCGACAAGCCTGAGCACTACAGCTATAAAACCACCGACCAGGCGCACGTTGTGGCGGAACTGATTGACCATCTAGAGCTGGAGTCCTTTTGGTTATACGGCCACAGCATGGGCGGCAGCATTGCTATCGAAACGGCGGGGCTGCTGGCGTCGCGCGTGAAGG
>NZ_QFXN01000016.1:0-11963 GCF_003144775.1 Enterobacter sp. CGMCC 5087
GCCTAATTTTCACGCGGGCGGGGGCATGTTCAGCCGGTCTATTGCGGCGCAAACCGAGCAGCAGTTTCTGACGCAGGGCTATGACGCCATGCTCAGCGCGGAAAAAACGGCGTGGGCCGGGTGCCTGCAGAGCAATGCGCCGTATGCCGTCTGGCGGGGTGCATCGAGCCTGGTGGCGGGCGTTGAACCGGAATGGGAAGCGCAGTTCCTGTCACTCCCTTGCCCGGTAACGTTGATTTTCGGCGAGCTGTCTCTTCCGGATGACGATGTGGAAAGTCTGAAGCAAAAGGGCGTCGAGGTGAAAATCATTCCTGCGGCAGGGCATTCAATGTCGTGGGAAAACCCTTCTGCGCTGGCGCAGACGATCGTTGGCTGTATGGCGCGGTGAAAATGGCCCGCATGGCTGCGGGCCGACATCTCAGCGCAATAACGCCTGTAAAGCCCGGCGAGCACCGGGCTGAACATCATGCGGATGCTGGTAATCAATGTTCTCTATCGCGCGGCTATAGAGTGCGACCAGCCAGTCGTATACGTACGCGGTGGCCGCATGCACAGGCTGTTCTCCCAGTCGCGTCAAGCGAGGCTCGGCGCTGCTGACCACTGGCGTAACGAAGATGGCCTGCCCCTTGCGGATGCGGCTTGCCGGACGTGTTGCCACAGGCGTCTGGTCGTAACCCAGCCAGCCAATGAAATTGCCCATCACGGCATGCAGCTGTGCCGCGCTGCTTTTATCCGCTTCGACAATACGCTGAAGCTGTTGAGGCAGATCAAGCCGGTAGCTGGTGACCACCAGCACATCCGCGATTTGCTGTAATACCGAAGGCTCCAGCCCAAGGCGCGCGGCCGTTGCCTCATTGCGGCTCCACTGACGCAGATGATTTATCCAGACTCTGTGCGCCAGACGCGCTTTGTCTTTTGTCTGGAACAGACCGCTGCTTTCCTGGGTATTCTCGGCAAACAGGTCAATAGTGTCCGTAAACAGCCCGTTCACCTGCTCCTCGCGCGGCTGCTGAACGGCGAGCAGCGTTTCAAAGGCTTTCAGCGGCGGCAGGAGGCCTTCAAGCAGTTCGCCGTGGCGGGCGGCGCTGCTTTGCAGCGTGCGCACCATGTTTTCGGCCTGAGCGCGTCTTGTCCCCGGCTCTTCAACCAGCGGTGCCAGATAGCTCTGCATCAGCGATGAGAGCTCCTGTCGCAGCAAGCCTTTCAGCGTGCCGAGACGCTTCTGTCGCTGCGCGGGCAGCGTGGCCTGAGAGAGCCACTCAATGACGCGCTGCATGCTGTGGCTGTCCAGCGCCTGCAGCGTGCCCCAGCGTAAACCCGGCTTTCCAAGCAGATGCTGTACGGCTTCATCGAGATTCTGTCGGGTGGTAAAGCGGGCGTCGTGAGGGGTAATCGCCCACACCAGCCCCGGCAGGGCCGATTCTTCAGCAGGCTGCGTCTCCTTGACCCAGTTCATCAACACTTTTGCTTTTTTTGCCGTGTGTTCGTGCTGCGCCGTCGCGTTGCAAATCACCAGCACATCCGGCTGAAGCTGTTGACGGTAATGCTCGAGCAGCCACTGGGACTTCGCCTGGCGTAGCGGGTCGGCACGGTTATCTTCAAAAACCGGAATATCAATAATATCGACATTATCCAGCGCGCCGTTCTCAACCGGCAGCACCAGCTCGCGGGTCAGGAAGGCCAGAACGTCGACGGGGATGCTGATGGCGTTTAGCATTTCACCGCTATTCAGCGGATGAAGCAGCGTCTCCTGCGCGTCCTGAAGATCTAACGTGCCGTCGTGCGTCAGGAACCCTTCACCCGGCAGGCCAAAGCTGTCCACCAGCAGGCTAAGCGGGGCAGCAAGCTCGCCGGCATGGCTGGTCTGGTGCAGCACATGGGCCAGTTTTAACCACTGCTGGGTCAACTCCTGCTGCTCGCCCCACAGCAGCGACCAGACGCTGGCCCGCGTGCTGAGATCGAGAGAAGGCACCAGCCGGGCGAACTCATGCCACAGGGCATCATCAATTTGTTGTTTAGCGGCGGGTACGGTGCTTTGCCAGAAGCGGGCTATCGCACCCACTTCCTGAGCCGTGATACCGGGTACGCCCTGCGGCTGGCGCAGCCCGCGCCATTTCTCCAGACGTGTCTCAATGACCGCCTTATCTACCGCGCGCATCTGCGGATGCAGCGTCGAGCGGGCAATAAACAGCTGTACCAGCTCGGCCTCGGTGACCAGGCTTAGACGCAGCGGGAACGCCTCATCCGCCACCTCCGGGCTTTGCCGGGTGAAGCGGACGGCCATGTTGGTCAGGGCATGTCCCGGATTGATATGCGAAAAATAGTCAAAGGTGCGCTGGCCCGGCGTCACGTTCAGGCGTCCATTACCGCTGCCGCACAGGGATAACAGCAGATGGGCTTTCGCGCTCTGCGAATGACCGTAAAGCCCAATGCTGCTCTGACGCGTCATGGCGCGTTCAATGGCCTGCTCCCGCGCCTGCGCCGCGTTGATGCGAGCAAGCAGGGCGTCAGCATCGTTATCCAGCACAGGGGCGTTCAGGCGCGTCTCATTAATCCACCCGATTAAGGCCTGAGTGGTGGTCGTCGTCGCTGTCATTTCAGGTATACGCTCCCGCTGTCGATCCAGTAGTGGCTACCGCTGTGTCGGCGATCGGCCAAAGTATTCAGTTTGAAGGTTAATGCGTCAGGTGCAACAGGCGTGCCGTCCTGCAGCCAGGCATCGCTCAGCTCGAAGGCCTCAGGGCCTTCCTGCTTGCCGCCGCCGCAGAGCTTCAGCCGCACGTTCAGCACGCCGTCACCGGCAATGGCTTTCGCCAGTTCAGCCGAGTTGATGCTGAGCGTGTAGAGCGGCGTGGCGGGCCAGCGCGCGTTCGCCAGCTGGCGGAAGCCGAGGGTGACGTTACCGCGCAGCGGGAAGTGCAGACGCGCGTCGAGCTTCGCGCCCGGCTTATCGAGGTCGATATCCTGATACCAGACGTTTTCCTCGCGCAGGGTATTAACGGTGTTATCCAGCACGCCGAGATACCGCACGGTTGAATACGCGCCAATGTCCGCGGCTTTAAAGTTGAAGCGCGGCAGACGCAGGTCCAGCGCCAGGCTGCAGAGCATGGCTCCCACCGCGGCCGTTGATTTCGGGTTGCCAATGCGCCCCTGCTGGCTGAACGGATACCACTCGTGCACCTGGTATTTATCCAGCCAGACGATACGGTTGACCGGCACCGGCTGCAGATGGCGAATGAGCGCCTGAACGCCAGGCAGGCAGCCGGGGCGTCCGGTGATCAGCAGAATATCGCAGCTGTAATGGGATATCGCCTCGCACACCGCGTGAAGCGGCGAGGCCAGCGTAAACTGCCCGGCCAGCATCGCATCCTGCATTTCGCGGAAATTCACATGCAGCGGCACCGCGAACAGGTCAAACGCGTCTGAACCCGCAGGCAGGGCATGGTCGATCGCCTGCTGCAGATAATTCATTACGTTGCGGGTCGGTTTCTGCGGCAGGAGATCGCCAAAGGTGGCATGCAGACCGGCCAGCGGATCGTCAACGTCGCTCGATTCCCACGCGGCAAGAATGGCGTGGCCAATCGGCATAAACAGCTGAAGCGCCGTTTGCTGACGGAGTACGGCTTGGGTATCGATGCGCCCGGAGTCGCCGAACAGCGACGCCATCAGCAGCGAAGCGTCCGCGATACCGGATTTCTGCAGCTGCGTTTGCAGCGCGGGCAGCACGTAGCGCTGAATCACGTCCAGAAGCGTGTCGTCGCCCGCGACTTTAAAGCCTTCACGGAACAGCAGCTGCGGGGTGATTTTGACGTTATTGCCGGAGCCGTCGTCCAGCTGATAATGAGTGATCGCCATATCCGTTGTGCCGCCGCCGATGTCGATGGACGCGACGCGCAGCGCGCGGCCCGGCTGGCTACCCGGCTCAGGCTCACGGTCCGGGCGGGCCAGGGAGGCGAAGAAGGCTTCGGTCTGACCGCCAAAGCGGGAGATCGCTTCGTTATACAGCCAGACCAGCTGACCGCAGCTGGCTTCATCCCACTCCATCTGGATTTCAGGAACCGGCACCACGCTTTTATCCTGCTGTTTGCGGGTGACGAAATCCTCATCCTGCGGGTGCCAGCCCATCGCTTTCCAGACGATGGCGATGGCTTCAAACATGCGGCGACGGAAAATCTCGCGCTCCTGCTTGGGCATGGCCGAGGGAAGGGTCAGGATCAGGGTGCGCAGCTGGCGCGGCGATGCCGGGAAGCCCAGACGCAGGCGCGTGGCGACGCTGTTGATCTGCCCCAGCGCCTGCGCCAGCAGCTCGCACAGCATGTGCGTCATCAGCGTGCTGCGGCTGTACTGTGGCGAGAAGACCGGCAGGCGCTCGTCCTGCGGCAGCGTGAAGAGCGGTTCGCCGTCATCGTTCATCAGGTTCATCAGCGGAAACGCGGTGGCAAGCGGCTCACGCTGGGTTTTGCTGTTCATCTGGCTAAAGCGCCAGTCCTGCACGACCGGCGTTTCATCCCACAGGTAGCGACGCGGGCTGGAGATGCCGCTGTTGCCTTCGGTCCCCAGACGCTGCATCGCCAGCTTGCGCGCTTCATCGCCCACGCGAACAATCGACGGCCAGACAAAGGCGTCTTCGCGACCGCTTTCAACCGAGAAGTGCTGCTTGCCAAAGCGCGCTTCCGAAAACTCAAGACGGCTGGTGAACAGGGGCGCATTCAGGAACTGCGGCTCGCTTAGCGAGCGGACCTGCAGCTCGGCGGTCTGGCGCAGGCCATCGTTGGCGTCGCCGTGGTCTTCAATAATGACGCCGCAGGTGTGGGTATTGCCCACGTCGAGGATCAGGTCGACCGGAATGGCTGGCGTGCTGAGCGTATGGGTGACAAATTTCACTTCCGGTACGGTGAGCTGTTCACCGAGCATGGTCAGCAGGTTAAGCCAGTGGGCCTGATATTCAAAACTGCGCATCGCCTGCTGCAGGTCGCGTTCAGAGCGGTTCTCAACGCCGTCGGCATACTGGGTAAACGCCTCGCGCAGCCAGCCGTCAATCCAGGTCTGGTCGAGGAAACTTTCAACTTCGTTGTCTCGCCAGGCCAGCGCGAATCGGGTCCCGTTGAGAATATCGTTTTCAACCGGGGACAGGGCGGACGTGGCGTGTTCTGCAATCTGGCTGTCAAGGGCGAGCGTGACGCGGTGCGTATTGCCTGCCGTATCGGGTGTATCCAGCCTGCGCACCTGAACGCGGGCCCAGTTATCAGGCCCCTCAACAAAGGTCCGCGGTGGGTTGAAGCGCAGGAACGGAACCGGAAGCCAGACGCCGTCCAGCACCGCCAGGGACTGATGCAGCGGGATGGTGGTTTCCGGCTTAACCACTTCAGGATGCCCGCCGTTCGTTCCCGGCACGGTATAGCGCCCGTTAACCAGGTCGAAATCGAGCCGCAGCAGCGGGCCGTTCGCGGTTTTACGTACGAAGCGCCCGTTGCTGGCGGTGTCCTGCGGCGTCAGACCGAAATCAAGGAACTGCACGCCGCTGTTGGCAATAAGCGTGACGCTTTGTTTATAGTCGCAAAGATTAACCAGCATAGGATCAGGCACCTGCTTTCTTGAACGTCAGGGGAACGACGGTATTGGCATCATAACGGGCGCGACATTCTGCGATATCGCTGGCGCCTGCTTTACAGGCAACCTCCGGCATCGGGTAGCGGGAGCCGTCGGTGCAGCGGGCAGTACCGCGACTTTTAATCATCAGCTCGCCGTTGCTGTGCAGGCCGGAGAAGACCTCCGCGCGGCAGACTACGTTGTCGCCATGGACAACCCGGGCGAAGCCTTTATTGTTCTGGATCTGATAGCGCATTGACGGCGGCTTGCCGGTGACCGGATCTTTCACGTCCAGAACCGCACGCCAGGTACCGTTCAGGAAACGCGTCGATCCCGCTTTCACCTGATTCGCCTCCATCACCATGGCGTCTTTCGGGATGGCGACAATCACCACCGGAGCGGGCTGTGGCGCAGGAGCGGCCGGAGCCGCTTCTTTTTCTTTGCTGGCCACGACCTCTGCCTGATGCAGCGGTAATTTCAGGGCCAGCGGCTCAACCGCTTTGATCGGCTTTGGCGCAATCTCTACGGGCTGAGGTGCGGGCACCGGGGCGGGCTCAGCGGAAGGCGACTGTTTTGGCCACAGCAGCGGTGCGGCAATGGCGGCAACGATCGCGACGGCAACCGGCAGCGTCCACAGGGGGATACGGCGCTTTTTCGCGACGATCGGTACAGCCGGTTCCTGAACGGGTTGCGCAACGGCCGGTGCCGGCTCAGGCTCATACAGATCTTCCGGCGTGATACGCACCACCGTGGAAGGGGCGATCAGCGGCTCGTCGGCGTGTTCAAAGGCCACCACAGGTTCTGGCTCAGGCTCGGGTTCAGGATCTTCAATCACAACGGTGGCGGGCTCAGGGACCAGCGATTCACGCAGGCAGTCGAGAACATCGTCGCGCGCATTTTCGTTCAGGTTTACAAACCCCCAGAAGCTGATGACCGGCTTTCCGTCCACCAGGAAGAGGAAGTTTTCACCCGGGAACTGAAACGCCTTTGACAGCAGAGAGCCAAAAAGCTGCTGTGCGGTTTTGGGCGACTGGAGGCATTTCTTGCTTAACGACTCAACGCTGGCTAGCGTGTTTTCCAGATAGCGCAGGGCGCGATAACGGTCATCTTCATCGGCCGCTTTCCAGCTGGTTACGCTCCCTTCAACGGGGGAATACCAGTCCACGCGGTCACCGCTGTCGTTGACCTGAGGAATAGCCAGACAGTCGACGATGGCCTGTTGTTTGCGCAACCGGAGCGCTTCCCGGATTTGTAACGCTGATTCAAAAACGGCTTGTCCGCCGCCGCCAACGGCCTGAAAGTCATCCAGGTTACCGCTGCGTAAAAGAGTTTTTGCCACGATTTGATCCCATATACTTCTTCACACCGTTACTTTAACGAAACGAGGAAGCAACCAAACGGGGGAAGAGACGCTAAAAGGACCGATTTCTTGCGGCATAGAAAGTGATGGTTGTGCTTGACGAATAATGGCCCTTAAGGCAAATCACCTTTTTGGGCGCTGGCTGTTAAAACAGCAAAAAACGCGGCTTTAGAATAACCTGATAGTGTTTCGTTATTTGCCAGGTCATATCGCCTGTGCTGTTATTACTGTCTTATATAATAAAACTGTCAGGGTTATAACCATGTCTACAGGGAAAACACTGCTCGCCCTTGCGCTGAGCGCGCTGTTACCAGCCGGTGCCGCATGGGCGGCAAACAACGACACCCTTATTTACTGTTCTGAAGCGTCTCCCGAGTCCTTCAACCCGCAAATCGCCAGCTCTGGCCCGTCTTTTGTGGCCAGCTCTCAGGTACTGTACAACCGCCTGATCAATTTCGACCCGGTGAAAAACACACCGGTTCCGTCGCTGGCGGAGTCCTGGACGATTTCGCCGGACGGCAAGACCTATACCTTTGCCCTGCGCAAAGGGGTGAAGTTCAACAGCAATAAATACTTCAAACCGACGCGCGATTTTAACGCCGATGACGTTATTTTCTCGGTTCTGCGTCAGAAAGACCCTAAACACCCGTATCACAACGTGTCGCAGGGCAACTACGAATACTTTAACGATGTCGGTCTTGATAAGCTGATTCAGGACGTGAAAAAGGTCGACGACTATCACGTCCAGTTCACCCTCAGCGAGCCTAACGCCGCGTTTCTGGCCGACTGGGGGATGGATTTCGCCTCGATTCTCTCAGCCGAATACGCCGACGCGATGCTGAAAAAAGGCACGCCTGAAAACGTAGACACCTGGCCGATTGGTACCGGGCCTTATGTGCTGCAGCAGTATAAGGTGGATTCGCTGATCCGCTACGTTGCTAACCCGAACTACTGGGAAGGCGAAGTGCCGACGAAGCATCTCATCTTCTCCATTACGCCGAATGTGGAAACCCGCCTGGCGAAGCTGCAGACCAACGAGTGCCAGATCATTCCTGCACCGTCCCCGGTTCAGTTTGACGTCATCAAGAATAACAAAGACCTGACGCTGCACTCGGTCGATGCGCTGAACGTCGGCTATCTGGCGTTCAACACCGAGAAAAAACCGTTTGATAACGTGCTGGTCCGTCAGGCGCTTAACTACGCGACCGACAAGAAGGCTATCGTCAATGCGGTCTTTATGGGATCCGGTACGGTGGCAAAATCGCCGATCCCGCCAAATATGCTGGGCTTTAATAAAGACCTGAAGGACTACAGCTACGATCCTGAAAAAGCGAAAGCGCTGCTGAAGCAGGCGGGGCTGGAGAAGGGGGCGGAAGTCACGCTGTGGTCAATGCCGGTTCAGCGTCCGTACAACCCGAACTCGCGTCGTATCGCAGAGATGATCCAGAGCGACTGGGCGAAAGTCGGCGTGAAGGCCAAAATTGTCTCTTACGAGTGGGGTGAATATCTCTCCGGAATGCGTAAAGGCGAACATGACTCCGCGCTGTTTGGCTGGATGTCCGATAACGGTGACCCTGATAACTTTGCCGACGTGCTGCTGGGCTGCAACAGCATTAAAACCGGATCAAACGCCGCGCGCTGGTGCGATAAGGGTTATGATGCTCTGGTGCAAAAAGCGAAGCTGACCAGCAGCCCGGCCGAGCGCGCGAAACTTTACGGCCAGGCGCAGGAGATTTTCTACCAGCAGGCGCCGTGGATCGCACTGGCAAACGGGAAAACGTTCTATGCAACCCGCAGCAACGTGACCGGATACAGCGTGAGCCTGATGGGCAGCGATTTCTCTAAGGCGAAGCTTAACTAATATGTTGCCCGGTGGCGCTGCGCTTACCGGGCCTACGGTTCCCCTGTAGGCCGGGTAAGGCGCAGCCGCCACCCGGCGATTCACAAGGAGTGACAATGTCACATTTAAACGAAGTTACCGCCCGTGTGGATGCCGCTATTGAAGAGAGCGTCATCACCCATATGAATGAACTGCTGATCGAATTAAGCGATGACGCAGAGCTCAGCCGTGAAGAACGCTACACCCAGCAGCAGCGTCTGCGTACCGCGATTTCGCACCACGGTAAGCAGCATAAAGAGGAGTTGGACGCGCGTGAGGAACAGCTGACCAAAGGCGGCACCATACTGTAGCGATCAAAACTGTCGCCGCGCCACCAGCCAGGCCCCGACGACCAGCATCACCGCGCCGCACGCCGGGCCAATCAGGGCGCGCAGCGGAACGCCGTTGCTCCTCAGCACGTCCATCACCAGCCCGCCAATCAGCTGGCTTGCTACCAGCACGGCGATAGTCGTCGCCGCGCCAACGTTCTGATACCCGCTGATGCTGGCAAACACGAAAAACGACCCCAGCAGCCCCGGAATAAGCGTCCACCAGCGTACCGTTGCGGCCAGCTCGCTGAATCCGGCGACGCCCTGTTTCAGCAGCAGAATGCTGACAAACAGCACAATGCCGACCAGAGAGTTCAGCAGCATCGCGATAAGAATGGTGGAGGAAGACTGGGTGATACGCACCATTAAGGTATTTTGCACCACCAGACCAATTCCCGCCGCCACCAGAAACGCCAGCGTCAGTGACTGATTCATGGGATAGCGTCCGGATCGCTGCGCTCGTCCAGCTGCAGCTGCATAAAGGTCAAGTCCAGCCAGCGGCCAAACTTGGTTCCCACCTGCGGCATCTGCCCCGTGGTGACAAAACCAAGCGTTTCGTGGAGGTGAATCGAGGCATGGTTTTGCGCTTCAATACCGGCCACCATTACGTGTTTACCGATGGCGCGGGCCTCGTTAATCAGCGCGACCATCAGCGTGCGGCCAATGCCTTGTCCCTGATGATCCGGGTGGACGTAGACCGAATGCTCAACCGTATGACGGAAACCGTCGAAGGCGCGCCAGTCGCCGAAAGAGGCGTAACCGGTGATAACGCCGTTTTCCTCGCTCACAAGAACCGGGTAACCCGCGAGCGTGCGCGCCTCAAACCAGGCGATTCGGTTATCGGTATCGACGGTTTTATCGTTCCAGATCGCGGCAGTATGCAGCACCGCGTGGTTGTAGATTTCGCCTATCGCAGCGCAGTCTTCCTTGCAGGCATGACGAACGATCATGATTAACCCTCTGTGTGTTGTTCACTATAGTATTACGTTATTCCTACGATATTACACAACCGTATAGCCCGAACGCTACGGCATAAGCCATATTTTTTTGTTATCAAAAGCCCATTGAAATGCCTTTCATACACTATAGTATGACGTCATGAACACCATAACAGACACAATGAATCAACGGATTAGCGCAAGAATTCGCCTTGAACGCGAGTCTCGCGGATGGTCCCTGAGCGAGCTTGCTGACCGGGCAGGGGTCTCGCGCGCGATGATCCACAAGATTGAACGCGGAGACAGCAGCCCGACAGCCACCTTGCTTGCCCGCCTGTCCGGCGCGTTTGGCATCAGCATGTCAACGCTTATTGCCCGGGCCGAAATGCAGGAGGGCAAGCTGCTGCGCCTCGCAAACCAGCCCGTCTGGCGAGATCCGCAGACGCACTACCTCCGCCGCCATGTTTCTCCCCGCACCGATCTGCCCATCGACCTTGTTCAGGTTGAACTGCCCGCGGGCAGCGATGTTCCGATGCCTGCATCTTCTTACGCGCTGGCACGTCAGCTTATCTGGCTCCAGTCCGGCGAGCTGGTGTTTCAGGAGGGCGATACGCGCCACGAAATGCACGCCGGAGACTGTCTCGAGCTGGGGCCGCCAAATGACTGCAGGTTCATCAACGAAACGAATGAAACCTGCATCTATCTGGTTGTACGGCTTAACCAGTCTGCCTCGTAATGCTAATGCGATAACGCCGATCGTGAGCCAGGCTGTAATGACATTTGTACCAGAAGGAGATCCCGATGAATCAACCTGTTTCGCAAAATCGCCGCTGGGTACTGGCCTCTCGTCCGCAGGGTGCGCCGGTCGCGGAAAATTTTCGTCTCGAAACGCAGCCTGTTCCCGCCCCGGCTGAGGGACAGCTTTTGCTGCGCACCGTCTGGCTGTCGCTGGACCCTTACATGCGGGGGCGTATGAGCGATGCGCCATCCTATTCCCCTCCGGTTGAGATTGGCGCGGTGATGGTGGGGGGAACGGTCAGCCGCGTTGAACAGTCAAATCATCCCGACTTCAAAGCCGGGGAGTGGGTGCTGGGCTACAGCGGCTGGCAGGAATATGAACTCTCAGACGGCAGCGGCCTGGTGAAGCTGGGCGAAAATCCGTCGCATCCTTCCTGGGCGCTGGGTATTCTGGGCATGCCGGGCTTTACCGCCTATATGGGATTGCTGGATATCGGGCAGCCAAAAGCGGGCGAAACGCTGGTGGTCGCCGCGGCGACAGGCCCGGTTGGCGCGACCGTCGGGCAGATCGGTAAAATCAAAGGTTGCCGGGTAGTCGGCGTCGCCGGTGGGGCTGAAAAATGCCGCCATGCCGTTGAGGTCCTCGGGTTTGACCTCTGTCTGGATCACCACGCGGCCGACTTTGCCGAACAGCTGAAACGCGCCTGCCCGAACGGGATTGACGTCTATTATGAAAACGTCGGCGGGAAAGTATTTGACGCCGTGCTGCCGTTACTGAATACCTCCGCGCGCGTCCCTGTGTGCGGTCTGGTGAGCGGCTACAATGCGACGGGCCTGCCCGAGGGGCCGGATCGCCTGCCGCTCCTGATGGCGACCATCCTGAAGAAACGCATTCGTATGCAGGGCTTTATCATCGGCCAGGATTACGGTCACCGCATTAAGGAGTTCCAGGAAGCGATGGGACGCTGGGTGCAGGAGGGCAAAATTCACTATCGCGAACAGATAACGGACGGGCTGGAGAACGCGCCCGAGGCGCTGATTGGCCTGCTTGAAGGGCGTAACTTCGGCAAAGTCGTGATTCGCGTCGCGAGTGACAATAAATAAACGGCACTATGGCGGGGTTTCCCGCC
>NZ_QFXN01000017.1:0-13875 GCF_003144775.1 Enterobacter sp. CGMCC 5087
CCGCATCCCGGATGGGCCCGAAACCAATAAAAAAACAAATTTTGCTTTTTTGATGTTTTTACGTACTTCCCACCACCAGGCATGACGATACAGGATATATCGGACCGGCGTCGTTTTATTAAAACTGGCGTTTAAAAATAGCATTAAGTTTTAGCTACAGGAATTGAACATGCTTGATTTGGACCACTTAGAAAAAGCCCAAAGGGTCAGTCTTACCATGCAAGTTGAACACAGTTTGAAAGGAGCGTTAATTACAGGCTCACTCAAACCTGGGGCACGACTGATTACGAAAGAGATCGCCGATAAATTAGGAACCAGTATTACCCCTGTTCGCGAGGCGCTGTTGCGCCTGGTGTCATCAGGGGCGTTACACGCCACGCCGGCGCAGGCATTTCTGGTTCCGGAGGTCACGCTGGAGCGCTATAACGAGATTAACGCCATCCGCAAGCAGCTTGAGCCGATGGCGGTCGCCGCAGCCTGTCAGAATATGTCTGACAGCAAACTGGAGGCGTTGCGCAAATTGTCGGATGCCTTTCATGAGGCCATGCGCAACGGGAACGTCCAGCAGGCATTGCATGCGAATCGCGTCTTCAGGTTTACGCTTTATCAGTATGCAGAAATGCCAACGCTTAATGCCTTAATTGAGCAGCTCTGGGTGCGCATCGGGCCCTGTATGAACTATCTGCATCAGGAGCTTAACGACATCAAAGCCTCGACATATCACTATGACGAACTGCTTTCCGCCCTTGAGCGAAGAGATGTTGTTGCCTGCCAGAAGGCGATTGATAAGGTGATTGATGAAGCGAATTTGCTTTTGCAGCGACAATATTTTAACTAAGAGATTATTTAGCAGAGCGACTATATTCCGTATTCCGCCCCTAATTATTTATCTGGTGAATAACTCCTGATGGTTTATTGCCATCAGGAGCGTTATTTCATTAATAAGATAAACTTTTCTTTTCGCTTACTCGAAGCGATAAGAGACCGACAGCCCGACCCCGTAGTTACGGCCCGGTGCAGGCTCGTAATAACGACCGTTAGACTCGTTGACAATAACCGAGCCCGTGTACTCTTTATCGAACAGGTTATCGACGCGGCCAAAGACATCCATGCCCCAGCTGCCGTAGTTGAATTTGTACCCGGTGTTCAGCCCGACCACAGTATACGACGGCGCTTTCGCCGTATTCTCGTCGTCGGCCATGATATCGCTCATGTAGCGCACGTCAGAGCCCGCGTACCAGCCTTCCTCCGGCTGCCAGCCAAACGAGGCGTAACCCATGTTGCGGGCAATGCCCGGCATACGGTTACCGTTACAGTTTGCGTCGCTGCAGACGTTAGTCCGGTAGGTGGCATCCAGATACGTCCATGCCATCTTCAGCTTCCAGTTCTCAGCAAACTGCTGGTCGAGGGAGACTTCCACCCCCTGACGACGGGTTTTACCGGCATTTTTATAGCTGGTACGCCCGCCAGAGCTGGCATCCACCACGATCTCATCATCCGTATCGGTGCGGAACAGCGCCGCGGTCAGCAGGCCATTGCCGATGCGGGTTTTGCTACCCACTTCATACGTGTTGTTGGTGGACGGCTGCAGGCCGATGTTCAGGCCGCCCTGGTTATCGGCGCGATAGGAAAGCTCGTTGATGGTTGGCGTTTCGAATCCACGTCCTGCGGCAGCGTAGAGGTTCCATGCGTCCGTCACCGCATACTTCACGGAACCGGCCGGGAGCCACTTGTGATAGCTCGCGTCACCGCTGTCGTCACCGTTGCCCGGCGTAACGTAATGGTCGTTGGAATCAAACCACACCGAGCTGTAGCGCACCCCCGCATCCACCGACAGCTTCTGCGTCAGCTGCCAGCTGGTTTGCAGGTAAGGGTCAACGTTCCACATCAGGTTACGTTCGTTTCGACGCTTGTCACCCTTCACGCCGTAATCCGGCACGCCGTTGTTCATCACGAAGTTCTCGTATCCGCGACGATCTTCGCTCAGGTTTTCGTAGTTCAGACCGGTAGTAAAGGTCACCGGCACCAGCAGCTCGCCGCGGTGCGTCCAGCGGGTATCGATACCCTGATAATGACGCTGCATATCAATCACGCCGCCGGAGTGGGAGGCTTTCAGCTGCGGCTGATACGGAATCGACTGGTACTGCGTCATTTCACGTTCGCCGGCGTACATCATTACGCTGAGGTCGTCCTGAGCGCTGAGCTGGCGGTCGTAGCGCAGGCCGGCCTGGGTCTGCTTGATGGTCTTGCGGGTGTTGTACTGATCGCCGCGTGGAGATTGACGCGGGTTATTTTGCCACTCCTGATAGCTCAGCCCGCCCGGATCGTTGGCCTTCATGTCCACGCTGTTGAAAATCAGCGTCAGCTTGCTGACGTCGTCAATGCGCACGCCCAGTTTGGCGTTAGTGAGGTTCTTCCGCGCGCCGCTGTGGTCGCGGTAGCCTTTGGTGGTGAAACGGGTGGTGGAAACGGTGTAATCCACATCGCCCGCGTGGGTGCCGTCACCCATCGCGCCGGTGGCTTTCATGCCGTAGCGCCAGGTACCGTAGCTGCCGTAATAGCTGCTGGCTTCAATGGTTGGCGGCTGCTGCCCGGTCTGGGTGTTGATGTTAATCACGCCGCCGGAGGCGTTGCCGTAGAGGGCAGAGAAGGGGCCGCGCAGCACTTCAACGCTCTCCACGCTAGAGAGATCGATGTTGGACGTCTGGCCCTGTCCGTCCGGCATGGTGGCAGGGATACCGTCGACATACATGCGGATACCGCGCACGCCAAACGTTGAGCGGGCACCAAACCCACGCATTGAAAGCTGGAGATCCTGGGCATAGTTCTGGCGGTTCTGAATTTGCAGTCCCGGGACGCTGCCCAGAGATTCAGACAGGTTGATGCGCGGCGCGGCGTGGCGCATGTCATCGCCATTGACGACGCTGACCGCGGCCGGGGTATCCAGTTCCGATACGGTTTGCGGCGTGGCGCTGACGATCATGGTCTGTTCCTCCGCGCTCATTGCGGTTAGCGGCGCGAAAATAACGGGAACCAGCAGCAGCGGGAGAGAAGCCTTACGGGCAGAAATGATTTTCATGAATAAAACCGGTTGTGGTGTATAAACGAACCAAATGGAACATGTCCATATATGTTAAAGGTTTTGTAAATGTTTTGAAAACTATAACCGCACATTGCGTTAATGAAAGGCGAAGCGCGAAAGAAAAACTCCACATTCACTTCATTAATGATTACTATTCTCATTATCAAAAGGCAATGCCATGACGTTGTCTGCCGGAAGTGATGTCAGCCCAAACCCCTCTTTTCAGAAAAGGAATTGTTATGTCTTTACGTCATCTGTGCTCGCCGCGTCTGAGCCTGTCACTGCTGTCTGCCACTTTACTGCTTGCCGGGACGTTCCAGGTGCATGCCGCCGAAGAGGTGCTGCGTAAAGCGGTGGGCAAAGGGGCGTATGAAATGGCGGTCAGCCAGCAGGAGAATGCGCTGTGGGTGGCGACCTCGCAAAGCCGCAAAACCGATAAGGGCGGAGTTATCTATCGCCTTGATCCGGTTACGCTGGACGTGACGCAGGCGATTCACAGCGATCTCAAACCCTTTGGCGCCACGCTCGACGGCGCGACGCAAACCCTGTGGTTTGGCAACACCCTCAACGGCGCGGTGACGGCCATCGATGCGAAAACGGGCGACGTGAAAGGGCGACTGGTGCTCGATAATCGCCAGCGCAGTGAAACCGTCAAACCGCTGCAGCCGCGCCAGCTGGTGGCGGATGACGCGAGCAACACGATTTACATCACCGGTGTCGGCAAAGAGAGCGTGATTTGGGTGGTGGATGGCGCCACGCTGAAGCTGAAAGAGACCATTGCCAATACCGGTACGTACAGCACCGGCCTGGCGCTGGATGCTCAGGCAAAACGTCTGTACACCACGAATGCGGACGGCGAGCTGGTAACCATTGATACGGCGACCAATAAAATCCTGAGCCGCAAAAAGGTGCAGGATGACGGCAAAGAGCACTTCTACCTGAACATCAGCCTCGATACCGCCGGCCAGCGCGCGTTCCTGACCGATTCAAAACAGCCGGAAGTGCTGGTGGTGAGCCTGAAAGACGGCAGCGTGATGGAGAAGATCGCCGCGCCTGAATCACTGGCCGTCCTGTTTAACCCAACGCGCAATGAGGTTTACGTGACGCACCGTGAAGCCGGTAAGGTGAGCGTGATTGACGCGAAAACGTATAAGGTCACAAAAACCTTCGACACGCCGGTTTACCCGAACAGCCTGGCGCTCTCTGCGGATGGCAAAACCCTGTACGTGACGGTGAAACAAAAATCCACTCGCCAGCAGGAAGCCACCCAGCCTGACGACGTTATTCGTATCGCGCTGTAAGATAAAAAAAGGGAAGGCATTTGCCTTCCCTTTTTAATGCTTACCGGATGCTTAACGCGAGGTTTCTTCTACCAGCGGTGCGTCGTGTTTTTCATCGTCGTGATGAACCGGCGCGGTGCTGTGAATTTCGTGAACGCGCTTACGCACGCCGAACCAGCCGGCAATCAGCAGTACCGCCAGCAGCGGAATGGTCGCGATGGTGTAGGTACCGTTCGGGTAGTCGAACGCCATCAGCACCAGCACGCTGAACAGGAACAGCAGGGTGAGCCAGGAGGTCACCGGTGCGCCCGGCATCTTGAAGCTCACATCAGCCGCTTTGCCTTCTTTGATCGCTTTGCGCAGACGCATCTGGCAGACCACAATGAAAGCCCAGGAGGCGATAATCCCCAGTGCAGCCACGTTCAGAACGATCTCAAATACGCGGGACGGCACCAGATAGTTCAGGAACACGCCAAAGACGTAAACCACCAGCGTTGCCAGAATCCCCGCATAGGGAACCTGCTGCTTGCTCATTTTCGACATGAACTTCGGCGCAGAACCGCCCATCGACATAGAGCGCAGGATACGGCCGGTAGAGTAAAGGCCTGAGTTCAGGCTGGAGAGCGCTGCAGTCAGAACCACGATGTTCATGATACTGCCAACGTAAGGCACGCCCAGCTTAGAGAAGAAGGTCACAAACGGACTCTGACCGGCCTGATAGGCAGTCCACGGGAGCAGCAGAACCAGCAGCACCACGGAACCGACGTAGAACAGACCGATACGCCAGATCACGCTGTTAATGGCTTTTGGGACCATAGTCTGCGGATCTTTACATTCACCTGCTGCGGTACCCACCAGTTCGATGGAGGCGAAGGCGAACACCACGCCCTGAACCAGGACCAGCGCAGGCAGCAGACCGTGCGGGAAGAACCCGCCGTTATCGGTTATCAGGTGGAAGCCGGTGGCATTGCCGTCCAGCGGCTTGCCGCTGCCGAGGAAGACGGTACCCACGACCAGGAACACCACGATGGCCAGCACTTTAACCAGCGCAAACCAGAACTCCATCTCCGCGAACCACTTCACGCCGATCATGTTCATGGTGCCGACAATCGCCAGCGCGCCAAGTGCAAAGACCCACTGCGGCACATCGCCAAACGCGCCCCAGTAGTGCATATACAGCGCAACGGCGGTGATATCGACAATACCGGTCATCGCCCAGTTGACGAAGTACATCCAGCCCGCAACGTAGGCCGCTTTTTCACCGAGGAATTCACGGGCGTAAGAGACGAAGCTTCCGCTGGAAGGGCGATGCAGTACCAGTTCGCCCAGCGCACGAAGAATAAAGAAAGAGAAGATCCCGCACACCAGATAGACCAGGGCGAGAGCAGGGCCAGCCATCTGCAGACGCGCACCCGCACCTAAAAACAGACCCGTTCCGATAGCGCCGCCGATGGCGATCATTTGAACCTGACGGTTGCCCATCGCTTTGTGGTAGCCCTCTTCGTGGGAGTTCAACCAGCGACGTTTAGCAGCATGATGATCGGCTGCGCTTTTATTGCTTGTTTTCATTGAGTTACCTGTTTGCCTGTCTGAACCATTATCGTGATAGTCCTGCCTGGCAGAGCGCAATACAAACGATTGCTTCTGCGCAAACACATGTCGCCTTCCCAGTCATTCTGCGTATGGATAAGGCGAAACATGGCGAGGCATCCTACCTGCAATTCATAAGCGACGCAAAATATAACCGTGCCGAAAGTGATGCACGTCGAAGGAAATCGTGTGGTCAGAGCAGACGGCGATCACAACACGCTGAATCGTGGTGAGTTTTTAGACAAAACATGCGGCGGGTTGATTATTTAATCATCAGAATCTCTTAATTATTACCAGGTGGTAAAGATTTTGACTGCTGCAGAGCATCTAACAGTAACCTGAAAGCGGTAGTGTGCTGGCGACGGCTCGGATAATAAAGGTGATATCCCTCGAAGGTAGGGCACCACGATTCAAGGACCCTGACCAGCCGTCCGTGATTAAGCGCCTCCAGAACCGACGCCTCCGGCACGTAGGCTAATCCGAGTCCATTCTCAGCGGCGTCGATGCGCTGCGGCAGGCTGCTCAGCGTAAGCTGCCCCTCAACCCGCACGCGAAGCTCGCGCCCGTCGCGTTTAAATTCCCAGTGATACAGTCCGCCGCGCGTGGGCAGGCGCATGTTGATGCAGCGGTGGTCAGCGAGCTGCTCCGGCGTCTGCGGCACGCCAAAGCGAGCCAGATAATCCCTGGAACCGACCACGGCCATGCGCATATCCGGCGCTATCCGTACCGCAATCATATCTTTTGCCACCTGTTCACCCAGGCGTACTCCCGCGTCGAAACGGCCATCGACGATATCCGTCAGGCCATTGTCGACCGTCACTTCGACGTTAATCTCAGGATACTGCACCATAAACGCCTTCAGGACCGGCCAGAGCACGGCGTCCATCGCGTGTTCGCCGGCGACGATGCGGATATCGCCTGCGGGTTTGACGCGGGTGCTGCGAAGCGTCGCGAGCTCCTGCTCAATCTCCATTAAATGCGGGCTTAAGCGCGTAAAAAGCTGCTCACCCGCGGGTGTCGGAACCACGCTGCGGGTTGTGCGGGTTAACAGGCGAACGTCGAGCCGCTCTTCAAGCTTGCGCATGGCATGACTCAGCGCCGATTGCGAGACGCCCAGCTGCGCCGCCGCGCGCGTAAAGCTGCGCTCGCGGGCCACTACCATAAAAGAGAGGAGGTCGTTGAAATTATCTTTTAGCATCGCGATTGCCTCTATTTATGAATTTCAATCATATTTCCTATCTGATTATGCACGCTAATGCTCCGGATTGCTTTGCGCTACTGTTAACGCAACAGTAAACGAGGAGCATAAGATGAAAATTATCCGCAGCGGATCACTACCTTCAGCAAAAGGGCCGGAAGCCTGGTTCACCGGCACCGTCCGCATTGACGCACCATTTCAGGCGAGCGAACCTGCCAGCGTCGGCGGGGCAACCGTGACCTTTGAGCCGGGCGCGCGCACCGCGTGGCATACGCATCCCCTTGGGCAAACGCTGATTGTGACGCAGGGTCGCGGCTGGTTACAGGAGTGGGGCAAAGCGGCGGAAATATTGAATCAGGGCGATATCGCCTGGATCCCACCCGGCGTAAAGCACTGGCACGGCGCAAGCGCGCAAACGGCGATGACGCATATTGCCATCGCCGAATCCGTTAACGGCAGCCCGGTTGCATGGCTGGAAAAAGTCACCGACGAGCAGTATCCGAACGGCTAACCGCCAAAAACGGCAATCGCCTGCTGCAGGCGCGTGGTGCGCTGCGTCAGGTGATTCGCCGCGTGAGTGACGTTATCTACCATCCCCGTATTGTTGTGGGTCATTGCGCCGATACGGGAGATGGATGCGTTGATGAGCGTCAGCGCCTGGGTTTGCTCCTGCGTGGCGTGGCCGATCTCCTTAATCAGGGAGGAGACCCGCAGCACGTTGTCGATCATGACCGTCAGCTGCGTTTCTGTTTGTTCTACCTTCTCTACGCCTGCGTTGACGCTGGCGACGTTTTTCTCAATCAGCGCTTTGATCTCTTTCGCCGCCGTCGCGGAGTGCTGCGCAAGATTGCGCACCTCAGCCGCCACCACGGCAAAACCGCGCCCGGCTTCACCCGCACGCGCCGCTTCCACGGCCGCATTCAGCGCAAGAATGTTGGTCTGGAAGGCGATACGATCGATAACGCTGATAATATCGACGATCTGGCTGTTATCCTGCGACACGGATTGCATCATACCGATGGTCTCTTTCATCATCGCTTCACCGCGGTGGGCGCTGTCGCGGGTGCGATCCGCCATCTCCGTGGCTTCTTTAGCCGTTTCTGCCGTCTGCTCCACCGCGCTGGCGATCTCTTCCACCGCTGACGCGGTTTGCTGCAGAAAGTCTGCGGTCTCTTCTGAACGCGTTTGCAGCGCCGCGCCTTCTTTCGCGACCTGCTGGCTGATGGTGCCAATCCCGCTGATTTGCGCCCCGACATCGTCAACCAGCGAATTCAGGTTCAAGCCTGATTGATTCACCAGGCGCATCATCAGCCCGATGTCGTCGATCCTGTCAAAATGGTAATAGTCCGTTTTACGTCCTGAAACCACGCGCTGCATCTGTTGCACAATAGATTTTACCGGGCGGGCGATCTGCGCATGAAGATAATAGGTCAGGGCAATATACAGCAGCGCCAGACTTCCCGACTGCACAAGTTTATCAGGGAATAAATACACCGCCAGGCTGGAGAGTAACGCCGTCGTCGCAATACCCAGGTGGATGCGTTTACTGGTGCTGAGACATTTAAAGAGCGACATAAACGAAAATAAACCGCGCCGAACCAGTAACCCTTTATAAAAGCGGTAATGTTTTAATTCGTTATTACGCACTTTTGCATACAGTTTTTCACTGGCCGCAATCTCTTCCCGTGCGGCTATATTTCGCACGGAAATATAGCCCGTCAGGGATCCACTCTGCCAGACCGGCGTCACGTTAGCCCGCACCCAGTAGTGGTCGCCATTATGACGACGGTTCTTCACCAGCCCCGTCCAGGTCTCACCTTGCTGCAGGGTATACCACATGTCGCCAAACGCTTCGGCAGGCATGTCGGGATGGCGGATGAGGTTATGCGGCTCACCCAGAAGATGTTCTTCTTTATATCCGCTGGCTTCAATAAAAGCGGAATTAGCATAGGTAATATGGCTTTTGGTATCGGTGGTCGACATTAACGTCGAACCATCGTTAAGTAAATACTCGTTTTGTGTAACGGGACTGTTACGCCTCATGAGTAACTCCATGATGATGTGCAAGAATAAAAAAGTCCGGAAAGCGCTCCGGCAAGATAAGAGTGATTATTTTAATAACGGTCTGCGCATATTCTCGCTGAAATTGAGATTCTCTGAAACACCCGGCATTCATTATTTTTAATGTGTTAATCTTTTCGAATGTAATAAAATTGAAAATATTTTGGTGGGTGTTATTTTGAATCGATTTAAATAAATGACATAAGCCAAACTGCAAGAGGGAGATCGTCTCCCTGGAAAAATTGTCATGCTGAAATAGCGTTTCGTTAACAGGATGAAAACGCTATGATTTGGTTCCATTTTCGTAAATACAGGGAGGCTGAGGTGAAAATTAACGTCATAGGAACCAGCGGAAGTGGAAAAAGCACGCTGGCGAAGCGGATTGCGACCGAACTGGCTATTCCCTATATCGAGATGGACAGGCTCTACTGGCAACCTGACTGGCAGGGCACGCCGGACGATGTGTTTCAGGAAAAGCTGGAGCAGGTGCTACGGGCTTCGCCAGACTGGGTGCTTGACGGCAACTATAACCGCACGCGGCCGGTGAAATGGCGTGATGTCGACGTTGTGGTGTGGGTGGATTATGGCTTTGCACGCACCCTTTGGCAGGCGGTCACCAGGGCAGTCAAACGCGCCTGGCATAAGCGCGAGCTCTGGCCCGGAACCGGGAACAAAGAGAGTTTCCGGCGCGCGTTCTTCAGCAGAGAATCTATTATCATCTGGACGATCAAAACATGGCGTAATAACCGCACGCGCTATGAAGCCGATCTGCAAAACCCTCAATACAGCCATATTCGCTTCGTCCGTATTACCCGTCGGGAGCAGGTGGAAACGCTGATCGCCACCCTAAAGTCTTATCCTTAGCATGGTTTTATATATCTGATTTCCGGCAAACTAAATGTAAATTAATTGTTTCTCAGTGGTGAAATGCGCCTTTAATAATGTCGACATGTTAAGTCAAACGAGAACGCAACATGTCATGGCGAATCAGCATTCTGGATAAAAGCCCCATCGCTGAAAACGAAACGGCTGCCGATGCGCTGGCGCGTACGCTGGCGCTGGCGCAGCAGGCAGAAAATCTGGGCTATCACCGCTTCTGGATTGCCGAACACCACAACACTCCCCATCTTGCCAGCCCCTCGCCGGAGCTGCTGATTGCCTGGATCCTCGGGCAGACAACGCGCATCCGCGTCGGATCCGGCGGCGTGATGCTCCAGCACTACAGCCCTTATAAAGTCGCCGAGAATTTTAACGTGCTGGCCGCGCTGGCGCCCGGCCGCGTGGATCTCGGCGTCGGAAAAGCCCCCGGCGGGCTGCCGCTCTCAACCCGCGCGCTTCAGCAGGGTCTGAATCAACTGGAAAAGGGCAGCTTCGCCGAACAGCTGGCCCAGCTCGATCGCTGGATCCGTCCTGAGCATCAGTCTCATGAAGAGGCCGTTCGCGCCACGCCGCTGCCGCCGCTGCCTGCAGAGGGTTTCCTGCTGGGCGCGAGTATCGATAGCGCGCTGCTGGCCGCCGGGCTCGGCTGGCACTTTGTGTTTGCCGCGCATCTGAACGGTGCCCCTGAGCTGCTGCGCGAGGTGGTCTCGACCTGGCGTAAGAACAGCACGCGGGACGTGATTGTGGCGGTACAGGCGATTGTCGCGCCGACGCAGGCAGAGGCGGAAGCCCTGGCGCAGAAGGTCGAAGTGTGGGGCGTTGAGCTGGCAAACGGCCAGCGTGTCACCGTGGCCAGCGAAGAGCAGGCCTACGCCTTTGCGCGCCAGGCGGGCAGCGAGCCGGTGCGCATTGCACGTCGGGCGCAGTCGCTGCTGGCGGGTACGGCTGAGTCGGTGCTCGAACAGCTTAACGCCCTGCATGAAAAGTGGGGTATTGACGAATTTATCATCGACACGCCGGTAGCGGAGGGGGCAACGCGCGTCGCGTCGCTGCGCCTGCTTGCCGAGGCGCGTCTTAACAAGGAGGTCACCGTATGAGCTTTGGCGAACAGCTGATTGCCTGGCGTCGCGAACTGCACCAGAACCCTGAGCTGTCCGGCCAGGAGGTCGAAACCACCGCGCGTCTGCGCCAGTGGCTGACGAATGCCGGGATCGCCCCGCAGCCTTACGACCTGTCGACCGGGCTGGTGGCGGAAATCGGGACGGGCAGCAGGCTGGTTGCGCTGCGGGCAGATATCGATGCCCTGCCGATAGAAGAGCGCAGCGGCGTGCCGTTCAGCTCGCAGCGTGCAGGGGTGATGCACGCCTGCGGACACGATATCCACACCAGCGTCATCCTCGGCGCCGCGTTAAAGCTGAAAGAGCGGGAAGCCTCGCTAAACGGCCGGGTGCGGATCCTGTTTCAGCCTGCCGAAGAGAACTTTGGCGGTGCGAAGAGCATGGTGCGCGCCGGTGCCCTGCGTGACGTCAGCGCAATCTTCGGCATGCACAACGAGCCCGGCCTGCCGGTCGGTGAGTTCGCCACGCGCGGCGGGCCGTTTTATGCCAACGTCGATCGCTTCGTGATCCGCATTACCGGTAAGGGCGCGCACGCCGCACGTCCGCACGAAGGCAACGACGCCATCGTGCTGGCGAGCCAGCTGGTAACGGCGCTGCAAAGCGTCGCCAGCCGCAACGTCAACACGCTGGACTCGGTGGTGCTGAGCGTGACGCGCATTGCAGGCGGTAACACCTGGAACGTGCTGCCGGAAAGCGTCGAGCTGGAAGGCACGCTGCGCACCCACCGCACGGAAGTGCAGCAGAATGTGAAGGCCCGCGTGGGCGAAATCGCCGCCGGGTTTGCCAGCGCCTTTAGCGCGCAGATTGACATCACCTGGTATGCCGGGCCCACCGCGCTGGTGAACGACGAGCGCTGGGCCGATTTCGCCACCTCGGTCGCCAGAGAAGCAGGCTACGAAACCCGGCACGCCGAGCTGCATATGGGCGGGGAAGATTTCGCGGTCTATCTGCAGCAGATCCCGGGGGCATTTGTCAGCATCGGCAGCAACAGCCCGTACGGTTTACACCATCCGGCATTCAATCCGGATGAAGCATTAATTGAGCCCGCTGCCCGCTATTTTGCACAGCTTGCGGAAAAAGCCCTGCAACACGTTTAATTCTTAAGAGGTGAATATGTCTGCACATCGTCAACTGCGGCTCGGGACCATTTTGCATGGTGCATCCGGAAATATGTCCGCCTGGCGTCACCCTGAGGCCGTCGCCGATGCCAGCATCAATTTTGATTTCGTCAAAGCGACGGCGTTAAAGGCGGAGGAGGGCAAACTCGATTTTTTATTCGTTGCCGACGGTCTCTATATCAACGAGAAATCGATCCCGCATTTTTTAAATCGCTTTGAACCGCTGACGGTGTTATCCGCTCTTGCCAGCATCACCTCGCGCCTGGGACTGGTGGGAACCTTATCCACCTCCTACAGCGAGCCTTTCACTACGGCGCGCCAGTTCGCCAGCCTCGATCACCTGAGCAACGGGCGCGCGGGCTGGAACGTGGTGACTTCGCCGCTGGAAGGGTCAGCAAAGAACTTCTCTCGCGAAAAACACCCCGAGCACGCGCTGCGCTATCGCATTGCGGATGAGTATCTCGACGTGGTGAAAGGGCTGTGGGATTCCTGGGAAGGCGACGCCTTTGTGCGCAATAAAGAGAGCGGTCAGTTTTTTGACCCGGCAAAATTGCATACCCTGGACCACCGCGGTGATTTCTTCCAGGTCGCCGGCCCGCTGAATATTGGGCGAACGCCACAGGGGCGGCCGATTGTCTTTCAGGCGGGCGCGTCGGACGACGGGAAAAAGCTGGCGGCGAAACATGCCGACGCCATTTTTACCCATCACGAAACGCTCGACGAAGCGAAAGCCTTTTACCGCGACGTGAAGCAGCAGCTGGAAAGTAACGGACGCCGCGCGTCGGATTTACATATTTTCCAGGGCGTCGGCGTGATTGTGGGTAAAGACGCCGATGACGTGGAGAACCAGTATCAAACCACGGCGGCGCTGGTGTCGATTAACGATGCCCTCAACTACCTCGGACGCTATTTCGAACATCACGATTTCAGCCAGTATCCGCTCGACGAGCCGTTCCCGGATATCGGCGATTTAGGCAAAAACAGCTTCCGCAGCACCACCGATGAAATCAAGCGTAACGCCCGCGAGCGCAGCTTAACCCTGCGTCAGGTAGCGCTGGAAGCCGCTTCGCCTCGCCCGCGCTTTTCCGGTACGCCGGAAGAGGTGGCCGACGGCCTGCAGGCCTGGTTTGAAGGCTATGCCGCAGACGGCTTCATCATTCAGGGCGGCACGCCGGACACCTTCCCGCGCTTTGTTGACCAGGTGGTGCCTGTTTTACAGGCGCGCGGCCTGTTCCGTACCGACTACCCGGGCACCACGCTGCGCGAAAGTCTGGGTTTAGACGAACCTAAAAACCAATACACACAACAATAAAAGAGAACCCCGCTATGCAGAAAACAACGCTTATTCTGGCGCTCGCGCTGGCCTTTATCCCTGCCGTCTGGGCAGAGAATGTGAATATTAACGGCACCGGCGTGAGCATCGAGGCCAATAAAACGCCTGTTAATACCGCTAAAAACAACGATGCGGTGGCACAGCTGCCGAAAGACTATCGCTTTGCCGTGCCGGGGAAATTTACCGTGGCGGTGGCGGGCCTCAATCAACCGCCGC
>NZ_QFXN01000018.1:0-28575 GCF_003144775.1 Enterobacter sp. CGMCC 5087
CTCCGACGACAACAAAACGCTGCTGGGAAGCGAGGTAGACGTCGCCCGTCTGGTCGCTGACAGCCTGGGGCTGGAGCTAAACGTGGTGCCGACCTCCTGGGAAGACTGGCCGCTGGGCGTGGCCTCCGGGAAATATGATGCCGCCATCAGCAACATTACCGTCACCAAAGAGCGTAAAGAGAAATTTGACTTTGCCACATACCGCAAAGATTCCCTCGGGTTCTACGTGAAATCAACCAGCCCGATCAAGTCGCTGCAGAAGGCGGAAGACATCGCCGGGCTGCGGATTATCGTCGGCTCCGGCACCAACCAGGAGGCCATCCTGCTGGCCTGGAATGCCGAAAACCTGAAGAAAGGCCTGAAGCCCTTTACCCCGATCTACACCAAAGACGATGCGGCACAAACGCTGGCGCTGCAGTCCGGGCGCGCGGATGCCTACTTTGGTCCGAACGTGATTGGCGCCTGGAAAGCGGCGCTGAACGGGAAAACCAAACTGGTGGGTAGCGTCGACGGCGGCTGGCCGAAGGCGGCGCACATTGCGGTGACGCTGAAAAAAGGCAGCGGGCTGGTTGAGCCGGTACAGACCGCGCTGAACGGGGTCATCAAAAACGGCGACTACGACAAAGTGCTGAACCGTTGGGGTGAAGGGGTTGAGCGCATTCCTCAGTCAGAAGTAAACCCGGCTGGCCTGGGCGATTAAGGAGGCGTGATGAGCGAACGATTTCGTGATGTTTCACCGGAAGACGCCGAGCTTCAGCCCATTATCGAAGGGCTGTTCGGTGAATATGCCGCCCGCTACGGGGACTACTTCTCCAAAGACGCGGAAGTTGAGCTTACAGAGTGGTATTTAGCGCCGCAGGGGCTGTTTATCGTACTGGAGCGCGACGGGAAGATTATCGCCACCGGCGCGTACAAACCTTTCGACGAACGCACCGCGGAAATCAAACGCATCTGGACGGACAAAACCCTGCGTCAGCAGGGGCTTGCCGGGCGCGTGGTGCAGGAACTTGAGCGCAGGGCGGTGCTGGCAGGATACAGCCAAATTTATCTGACAACCGGCTTTCGCCAGCCGGAAGCGGTACGGCTCTATCTCAGCCAGGGCTATCAGGCGCAGTTCGATCTGAACCGCGATCCGGAAGAGTACAGCCAGCCGCCGTTTGACGGTCGGCTGCGCTTCACCAAAACGCTGGTACGTGAAGCGTTCAGTAAAACCGCATGAGGAACGACGATGAGCAACGTTGAAACCATTAAGGTGGTCCCGGCGCGTTATCCGCTGCGGGCCGTTGGCGCCGCGGTGGCGCTGTTTGTCCTGGCGGTCGTGATTCAGTCCGTGGCCTTTAACCCGCGCTGGGAGTGGGCGGTGTTTGCCCGCTGGTTCTTTGACCCGGTGATCCTTGAAGGTGTCGGGCAGACCCTGCTGCTGACGCTGATCGGCACCGCGCTGAGCGTGGTGTTTGGCGGCATGCTGGCGCTGGCGAGACTCTCTTCATCCTGGCTGCTGAGCAGCCTGGCGTGGGCCTATATCTGGCTGTTTCGGTCGCTGCCGCTGATCGTGGTGCTGATTATCCTGTACAACTTTTCCTATCTCTACGACACGCTCTCGCTCGGCGTGCCGTTTACCGGTATTACCTGGGGCAGTTTTGAAACCATCAACGTGCTGGGGCAGTTCTCTACCGCCGTGGTGGGGCTCACCCTGGTGCAGAGCGCCTATACCGCCGAGATCGTTCGCGGTGGTTTCCTCGGGGTCGATCACGGCCAGTATGAGGCCGCCGCCGCGCTGGGCCTCCCCGCCTGGCGCCGCACGGTGCGCATCATTTTGCCTCAGGCGCTGCGCACCATTCTGCCGTCGGGGTTCAATGAAATCATCAGCCTCGCCAAGGGCACGGCGATGGTGTACGTCCTGGCGATGCCGGAGCTGTTTTATACCATCCAGATGATCTACAACCGCACGCAGGAGGTGATCCCGCTGCTGATGGTCGGTGCCGCGTGGTACCTGGCGATCACCACCGTCCTGTCCGCTATCCAGTATGGCGTCGAACGCGCGCTTGCCCGCAGCGAACGCCGCTCTGCCGTTAACCAGAACCGTGCCGTCCGTCGCACCCGTTCTGTCACCACCACGCCAGCACAGGAGCCCGTCCATGCAAGCCTCTCCTGAAGGACACATTTCGATTACCGGCGTCAGCAAGTTTTTTGGTCGCCATAAGGCGCTCGACAACGTTTCGCTGGAGATCCCGCCCGGGTCCGTGACGGTGATCCTCGGGCCATCCGGCTCCGGTAAATCGACGCTGCTGCGCACTATTAACCACCTGGAGCGCGTCGATGAAGGCTTTATTCAGATCGACGGGGACTACATTGGCTATCGCCGTCAGGGCGACAGGCTCTATGAGCTGAAGGAGAAGGAAGTCCTCAAACAGCGCGTCAACGTGGGCTACGTGTTCCAGAACTTCAATCTCTTTCCGCACCTCACGGTGCTGGAAAATCTGATTGAGGCGCCAATCGCGCATAAAAAGCTCAGCAAAAAAGAGGCGGTGGAAAGGGCGTACAGCCTGCTGGACGTGGTCGGGCTGCGTGATAAAGCCGATGCCTGGTCGCGCCATCTTTCCGGCGGTCAGCAGCAGCGTATCGCGATTGCCCGCGCGCTGGCGCTGCGTCCCCGCGTGATGCTGTTTGATGAGCCCACCTCGGCGCTGGATCCGGAGTTGGTGGGAGAGGTGCTGGACGTAATCAAAAAACTGGCCCGGTCCGGGACTACGCTGGTGGTGGTCACTCACGAGATCGGCTTTGCCCGCGAGGTAGCGGATCAGGTGGTGTTTATGGTCGACGGAAAAATCGTCGAGCAGGGAAGCAGTGACGAGGTATTAAACCGTCCGTCACATGCCAGAACGCGCCAGTTCTTGTCAAAAGTGCTGTAAGGAGCGCCAATGAAATATGGACTTCTGGCGGGGCTGATCTTCACGACGGTGAGCCACGCCAGCATTAATTTGAAAGCCAACGAGCAGCCTCTGCCGGTGACGGTCGATCCCCAGGCCGTGGCGAAGATCCCCGCCAATTACAAATTCGTTGAGCCGGGTACGCTCACGGTCGCCGTTTCGGCGCTGAATTCTCCGCCGCTGGCGCTGCTGGCCAGCGATAACCGCACGCGGATCGGCAGCGACCCGGATATCGCCCGCCTGCTGGCGGGCAGCCTGGGGCTGAAGCTAAAGCTGGTGCCGACGGCGTGGGAGGACTGGCCGCTGGGGATCGCCTCCGGGCGCTACGACGTGGCGCTGGTCAATATTGCGGTGACCGAACAGCGTAAAGAGAAATTTGATTTTGCGAGCTACCGCGTCGATTCGCTGGCGTTTTCGGTGAAATCCACCAGCGAGATCCAGTCAATCAAAAGCGCGGAAGATCTGGCCGGGAAGAAGGTGATTGTCGGCTCCGGTACCAATCAGGAGCGCATTCTGCTGGGCTGGAACGAAGAGAACAAAAAGGCCGGGCGGACGCCTGCGCTGCCGGTCTATCTCCACGACGATGCCTCGGGCAATCTCTATATTCAGTCCGGCAGGGCGGACGTGTTCTTTGGTCCGCAGTCGGTATCGGCCTATAAGGCTGCGCTCACGGGCAAAACCCGCGTGGTCGGTTTAGGGCCGAAAAAAGCCTATGTCGCGACCACCACCAAAAAGGGCAATGAGCTGGTGTACGCGCTGCAGGCCGCGCTGGACGGCGCGATTAAGCGAGGTGATTACCAGAAGGTGCTGGCGCGCTGGGGCGAGCAGGGCGAAGCGGTGGCGCAGTCGGAGGTCAACCCGCCAGGGATAACCTACTAATGGTGCTCGATACCCAAAATAATTCGAGTTGCAGGACAAAACGGCTTGCCGTTTTGAACAGCGCTTGCGCTGGCCCCGAAGGGGCGAGGCTACAGGCCGAGTAACGCGGCAAGGGAACGAATCCCCGGGAGCGTACACTAGTACGTGACTGGGGTGAGTGAGTGCAGCCAACGCACCTGCAACTTGAAGTATGACGGGTATACACTTAGGGTTTTCATCCCTGAGGAGGCAACATGATTAAACTCTATGGCGTACCCGGCTGGGGCTCGGCGATCGGTGAAGTGATGCTAACCCTGGCCGATATCCCCTATCAATTTATCAACGTGGACGGGTTTGACCAGCCCGGCCCGCAGCGCGAGCTGCTGCAAAAGCTCAACCCGCTGTGTCAGGTGCCCACGCTGGAGCTGGAAAATGGCGCCATTATGACCGAAACGGCGGCGATTGCCCTGATGGTGCTCGACCGGTGTCCCGATCTCGCCCCGCCCGTGGGGCAGGCAGAGCGTCAGCAGTTTCAGCGTTTGCTCATCTGGTTCGTAGCCAACGTCTATCCCACGTTTACCTATGCAGACTATCCCGAACGCTGGGTGCCGGATGCGCCGGAACAGCTGCAGAAAAACTGCATCGAATACCGTAAATCTCTTTATTTGTGGTTCGAAAGCCAGCTTAAGGGTGCCCCGTTTGCGCTGGGGGAACGGCTGACGCTGCTGGATGCGTATATCGCGGTGGCGCGAACCTGGGGGCCCCGTCACGCCTGGTTTGCCGAAAATACCCCTAAATTCACGGCGATTGCGGACGCCGTATGTCAGCGACCGGAACTGCACAAGGTGTTAAAGGCAAACAATATTATCTGATAACGTGGAACCCTCATTCACAACCGGAAGCCTGTACATGCCACACGTAGATATCAAATGTTTTCCCCGTGATTTGAACGACGAACAAAAAGCTGCCCTGGCGGCAGATATTGCCGACGTGATTATTCGCCATTTCAACAGCAAAGATAGTTCCGTGTCGGTGGCGTTGAAGCAGATCGCGCCTGAAGACTGGAAGGCGCAGGTCTGGGATACCGAAATTGGACCGAAGCTGGAGGAGCTTATTAAGAAGCCCGGGTATTCGATGTAATATCTTCTGCCGGGGAGCGAATAAATCCTCCCCGGCTTGTTTTCCCGTTTTTCGCAAAAATCGATAAAAATGCGTTTTGTCTTATCCGCTACACTTAACGTTTCTGGCTGACTTTTTATTCATCCTTAGGAAAGATCTTCAACAGAATCAATTAAGGACAGACACGTTAAAGGATAATTTTCTCATGACAAAATTACCCCGTTTTTCACTCGCCTTTCTTCACCCCCGTTACTGGCTAAGCTGGGCCGGCATTGCGGCTCTGTGGCTCATCATGCTGCTCCCTTATCCGCTTCTGTTCAGAATCGGTCATGGCCTTGGTCGGCTGGCGATGCGCCTGCTTCCGCGCCGCGTTGAGATTGCCCGCCGAAACCTGGAGCTCTGTTTTCCGGAGATGAAAAAGGATGAACGCGAGTCACTGCTGCAGCGTAATTTTGAATCGGTAGGAATGGGGGTAATCGAAACCGGGATGGCATGGTTCTGGCCTGCGTGGCGGGTGAAGAAATGCTTTACCGTGCAGGGGTATGAGCACATGGAAAAGGCGCGGGCAAAGGGCAATGGCGTGGTGCTCGTTGGCATGCATTTTCTCACCCTTGAGCTGGGCGCGCGGATCTTTGGCATGCTTAATCCCGGCATTGGGGTGTATCGTCCGAATAATAACGCGCTGCTGGACTGGCTTCAGACGCGCGGACGCCTGCGCTCCAATAAAACCATGCTCGATCGTCATGATTTAAAGGGCATGATCCGCTCGCTGAAGCAGAATGAGATTTTGTGGTACGCCCCGGATCATGACTACGGCAAAACCAATAGCGTCTTTGTGCCGTTCTTTGCGGTTCCGGATGCCGCCACGACCGCTGGAAGCTATATGCTGGTCAAAAGCGCTAAGCCTGCCGTCATTCCCTTTGTGCCGCGGCGCAGGGCGGATGGCACCGGTTACGAGCTGATCATTCTGGAAGATATCAGTGAGGCGTTGCAGGGCGGCGATAAAGAAGCCGTGGCGACGCAGATGAACAAGGCAATTGAGCAGGCCGTACGCATGGCGCCTGAACAATATATGTGGCTGCACCGTCGCTTCAAAACGCGACCTGAAGGTGTCCCTGACCGTTATGCTCGCCAGAAACAGGCGGCTATACGGGGTGATATTCTCTCCGCCAGCGAATTTTCTGACCGCTCAGGCGTACGGCACTAAACCCTCAGTAATGCCCTCACCCTGCGGTGAGGGCATGACCAGCGCTACAGCGCAGACCGGCGGTACGGCGCATAGTCCGCCTGCCACCAGGTCTTCTCAATACGCGCCATCAGCGTCTCATCATCTATCGCCGGAGCCACGCCCTGTTCAATCGCGGCCCGGGCGACGGCGACGGCAATCTGGCGTGAAACCGTTTCAATCTGATCTACCGGCGGCAGCAATCCGCCTTTTTCCGTGGTGACCAGCGGAGACTGCGCGGCCAGGCTGCGGCTTGCTGCCATCAGCATCTCTTCCGTCACCCGGCGCGCGTTGCAGGCCAGTACGCCCAGCCCCAGGCCCGGGAAAATATAGGCGTTGTTACACTGGGCGATCTCGTAGTGTTCATTCTCCCAGAATACCGGGGCGAACGGGCTGCCGGTGGCCACCAACGCGGCACCCTGGGTCCAGGCGATAAGATCCTGCGGCTGGGCTTCCGCCCGCGAGGTCGGATTCGAGAGCGGCATGATGATTGGGCGCGGACAGTGGCGATGCATCTCTTTGACAATCTCTTCGCTGAACAGCCCCGGCTGGCCTGAAACGCCGATCATCACCGTGGGATGCGCGTTTTTCACCACGTCCAGCAGGGAAATATTTTGCGAGTCTACATGCCAGCTGCAAACGGCGTCGCGCGCGGTAAGCAGGTTTTTCTGGAAATCGAGCAGGTTGGTCATGTCGTCGGTCAGCAGGCCGAAGCGATCGACCATAAAGATCCGGCTGCGCGCTTCCGGCTCGGTCAGGCCGTCGTCCACCATCAGCGCCACAATCTTTTCAGCTATTCCGCACCCGGCAGAGCCGCTGCCCAAAAAGACCACGCGCTGATCGCGAATGCGCGTACCAGCGGCATGGGCCGCAGCCATCAGCGTACCGGCGGTGACGGCTGCCGTGCCCTGGATGTCATCATTGAAGCAGCACAGCTGGTCGCGGTAGCGCTGGAGCAGCCTGGTAGCGTTTTTCTGCGCGAAGTCTTCAAATTGCAGGAGCACATTGGGCCAGCGCGCTTTAACGGTGCTGACAAACATATCCATAAACTCAGCGTACTGGTCGTCGCTGATGCGCGGGTGGCGCCAGCCCATGTACATCGGGTCGTCGAGGTGTTGCTGATTATTGGTGCCGACATCCAGCATAATCGGCAGGGTAGAGGCCGGATGGATCCCTCCACAAGCGGTATACAGCGACAGCTTGCCAATTGGGATACCCATTCCGCCGATACCCTGATCGCCAAGCCCTAAAATACGCTCCCCGTCCGTCACCACAATCACGCGAACGTCGTTGCGCGAAAAGCTTTGCAGCATCTCATCAATACGATGGCGATTCGGCCATGAAATAAACAGGCCGCGCGCGCGTCGATATATCGTGGAGAAATGCTCGCAGGCTTCACCGACCGTAGGGGTATAGATAATCGGTAACGTCTCTTTCAAATGCGAACGCAGGAGGTTGTAAAAGAGAGTTTCATTGGTGTCCTGAATATTTCGCAGGTAAACATGACGCGAGATATCGCTTTTAAAATGACAGAACTGCACCCAGGCGCGCTCGGTTTGTTCCTCAATCGTTTCAACGTTGTGCGGCAATAACCCATGAAGATTAAAATTGTCACGCTCTTCTTTAATAAATGCGAGCCCTTTATTTAGCAGCGGATTTTCCAGCAATACGGCCCCGTTATAGGGGGTGTACAGAACTTCTTTCCGGGACATGGTTAACTCCTGAATTTTTATATAAAGCAGATTAAGAAATAAAATAGATCATAATGCCTTCGGTCACGACCCCGACGGCAGTGCCAATTAATATGGAAGAGGATGCGGTATCAATATAGGTATCGCTGCGTAAGGCAAACATCCCCGCGGCAATAGCGGAAGGCGTTGCGCCAATAATCACGACCTGCTGCAGTAAGGTATGGCTCAGGCCAAAGGCGATCCCCGCGGCGGCCATCATTGCCGGCTGAATAAGGTTTTTAATACTGATATTGGTAAACGTCTGCACGTTCAGTTTTGGACGTTCACCGTAAAACAGCAGGCCGAGGGCAAACAGGGACAGTCCGCCTGAAACCTTGCCAACCATCTCAATAGGCATGCTGAGAATGGAAGGGATTTGCACACCGGCGAGACTGAGCAAGACGCCGGAGACCGGGATCCAGACGATAGGGTTGCGTGCCGCTTTGATGAGGTTTTGCACGATCATCGCGCCCGGGTGCAGCGCCTCCAGGCCATCATGACCATTTTTATCCCCCATACGAATCAGGACGATAGTCAGGGGGATCATGATAACGCTGGTAATAATATTGCCAATCAGCACGCCGATAAACCCTTCCGGCCCAATCAAGACCGCCAGGACCGGTGCGCCAAAGTAGGCCATATCGGGAAAGGCGCAAACCAGTGACTGAATGGCGCTGGTTTTGATATCGTGGCGAAAAACGTAGCGCGAAATAAATAGCGTCAGTAAATACGACCCCATTAAACCGACAACTAAAACGGCCATAAAGGTCAGGTTCTTAATTTTATTGGGTTCGGTATGCAATGCACCGATAAAAAGATGGAAAGGAAGGGCGAAACGAATCACCACGGTTGCCATGACGTTTGCATCTTCACGCCGGGAATATCCCAGCTTTCCACTTAGCCATCCAAGTAACATTATAAAGACGAGCGGAAACAGTGACTGTAATAGTAATGAAGGCATAGTATTTCCTGTAGGGTATTTTATGTGTTTTATTGCAGCGCTAATCTAGCGCTTAGAAAGCAGGGCAGGAGTGACAAGGGTCACACTCTCTCTGGTTTTATTAATTTCAAAAAGATTGCATTAGTTGGATAACTAATACTTTCGTCAAATATTGATAAGACGCAAGAAAGCAACATTAGCCGTTATAAATAACTTTAGTTACTTAATGCTGAATTAAGTTATTTAAAAGCAAAGGGCCAGATTGTTCACATTTCTCCCCGCAGGCCCGTGATAATTTCATCGTGAGCCTGTTTTTAGAAAAGGCCATCTAAGTCTTTATTTATATTTAAGAACATTTATTCGTATCAGGAATAGTTTCAGTTATTCCTTTCTCTGTTTATCCGAACACAAATTCAGGTGATTATATGAAAGATAATCCTGTACCGACTTCTGAACTGTCGACCCCGCGTTTTGCCTTTGGGCTCAACAATACCGAGGTGGGCACGGTCCCGTTGATGCTGTTCGTCGGGATTGCCGCGATTGTGGCGACGTCCGCCTGGGCAGGGCTGCTGCCAAAAAATATGATAGGTGGACTCGCGGTCATCATGACCCTCGGTTTCGCCTTTGCCAAAGTGGGGCGTCAAATCCCGGTGCTGAAAGATATCGGCGGCCCGGCGATCCTGTGCCTGATGGTCCCCTCCGTGCTGGTCTATTTTGGCGTATTCGGGAAACATACCCTTGATACCGTGCATCTGCTGATGAAAGAGGCGAATCTGCTCTATTTCGTCATCGCCTGCCTGGTGGTCGGCAGCATTCTGGGGATGAACCGGGTGCTGCTGATCCAGGGGATGATGCGCATGTTTGTTCCGCTGGTGGCGGGAACATGCATGGCCGTGCTGAGCGGCCTCATTGTGGGCTCACTGTTTGGTTATACGGCTTACCACACCTTCTTCTTCATCATTGTGCCTATTATCGGCGGCGGGATCGGCGAGGGGATTTTGCCGCTGTCCCTGGCCTATTCGGCAATACTGGGGCAGACGCCGGACGTCTACGTTGCGCAGCTGGCACCCGCTGCGGTCGTCGGGAATATCTTCGCCATTATTTGTGCGGGCTCGCTGGCGCGTCTCGGCGCGAAACGTCCTGCGCTTTCGGGAAATGGCATGCTTACGCGGAGTAAAGACGACGCAAGCCTGTTTGCCGGGGCGCAAAGCACGCAGCAGACGGATTTTCATCTGATGGGGGGCGGATTGCTGATGGTGTGCGCGTTTTTCATCGTCGGCGGATTGTTTGAAAAACTGGTCCACATCCCCGGCCCGGTGCTGATGATCCTGATTGCCGTCCTGTGTAAATACTTCAGGGTGATCCCGGCCTCAATGGAGCAGGGCGCGCACAGCTGCTATAAATTCGTCTCGGCTGCGCTGGTCTGGCCGCTGATGATCGGCCTCGGGATGTTATACGTGCCGCTTGAGAGCGTGGTGTCGGTCTTTTCGGTGGGATACGTGGTGGTATGCGGTTCGGTCGTGATTGCGATGGCGCTGAGCGGCTACTTTATCGCGTCGCGACTGAATATGTATCCTGTGGAAGCGGCCATTGTGACCTGCTGCCACAGCGGGCTGGGCGGAACGGGGGACGTGGCCATTTTGTCCGCGTCTAACCGGATGTCGCTCATGCCGTTCGCGCAGATTGCCACCCGCATCGGCGGCGCGTCGACGGTGATTTTCGCCACGCTGCTGATGGGCTGGATTATGGCGCACTGATCCGAAACGTCAGGATGCTGAATCGCAACGACATTTTCAGGATGTCGCTGCGGTTCAGTCCTTTATAAAACTCACCGCGCTGTATAGAATTACCGCATCCACAGTGACGGGATACCACACGATGACCGGAAGAGTTGATTATCAGATTGAAAAATATCTCCTTACCGAAGCGGCCGAGCCGGAGCGCCTGACGCGCCAGTGGGCTGAGGTGATGGAGGAGTGTCGTGAGCAAAAGTCCGGTGCTGAGGAGCGGCTGCGCCTCGCGCTGCTTAATGTGGATTACGTCACCAGCTTCGAGCTGCCCTTCAGGCTGCTCCTTACCCGTGCGCCCCAGCTGATAGACATTGTCAGAAAAGAGCTTCAGCTCAGTCAGAAAAATGTTCTGTTTAACGGCAAGCGTTTTGGCTGCGTCTATAGCCTGAAAAGGGATCTCGACGGAATACCTGACGAATTTACCTATCAGCTGAAAACGCGTATCCAGCGCAGTGACGCGACAGGATGCAATGAAGCGCCTTACCGGCAAATTGCCCAGCAGGTTAAAGCCCCCCGCGAACGACTTAAGCTGGCGCTGGAAAATGGGTTAGCGATAACGGCACTCGACGGGCTTTTCTGGTTTGGCATTCAGCGCATCGCGGCCGATGTGCAGAGATTACGCAAAACGGGGATGAGGATCGTGACGTCCGACGCCGAGGTGTTTGATACGCTCACCAAAACTACCCGGCGGATCCCTGTTTATAGCCTTGCTCGCCCGGAATGAGTATTCGCCGCTGACCGGTCGACGGCATCAAACATGACGGAAAATTGCGGCCAGTTTTTTTACAGCGTCTTCTATCTCCCTTTCCGTGTAAGCAGCAAATCCCATCAAAAAACCGGTGGACGCGGGAGGACCTGCATATAAACTGGTAAGACCAAGTATATCAATACCCGCGCGGCGGGCGGCGGTGGCTATTTCTTTCTCGGATATGCCGTGCTTCAGGTGACAAGGCATTTGCATTCCCCCCGCTGGCGTTTCACAGGTAACATATTCGGAGAGATATTCGTCCATCATGCTTGCCAGCGTGTCGCGACGAGCAACATAAATACTCCGCATCTTACGAACATAGGCGCCAAAATGGCTTCCCTCCAGAAATTTAGCCAGCGTCAGCTGGGTTATTGAGGCGGTGTGACCATCCATTAATGTCCTCGCCATGGTAAAGGGCTCTATCAGTTCTGAGGGAACGATCGTGTAGGCAATACGTAGCCCAGGGAACAGAGACTTGGTGAACGTGCCGATATAAACTGTCCGGTTGTACGTATCAAGCCCCTGAAGACTGGCCATAGGCTTGCCTTCGTAGTGAAACTCGCTGTCATAGTCATCCTCAATAATCCAGGCTCCGTAACGGTTTGCCCATTTAACAACTGCCAGTCGTCGGTCAAGAGAGAGCGTCACCCCGGTAGGGTACTGATGAGAAGGCGTAAGGTAGATCGCCCTGGCAGGCTCGGTCAGAGAATTAAGATCGTCAACCGAGATGCCTTTTTCATCAAGAGGAACCGGAATACAGCGAAGCCCTGCAGCGTTGAACGCTTTGTGTGCCCCTTGATAGGAGGGATCCTCAATGACAATGCCATCCCCGGCGTCCATCAGCACGTGGGAACAGAGCGCAAGCGCCTGTTGAGAACTTGTCAGAACGATGACCTGTTCTGCCCTCGCACGCGTTCCGCGCTCAAGATTGACGTATTCCGCAATTGCCCGTCGCAGGCGCTCTATACCCTGTGGGGGACTTTGCTCTAACGCCTGATGCTGAAACTCCTTCAGGACCTGTCGCTGAAGACGCTCCCAGATCGGAATGGGAAACATGCGGGTTTCAGGAATGCCGGGCGCAAGGGGGCGAGGGGAGGAAAATTCTCGGATCCCGCCGCTTTCATAAACGATTTTTCCCCGGACGCTGAGTTTTGCTTTTCGTATCTCAGCGGTTGGCTGATGCTGTCGAGGACGGGGTTTTAAAAAACGCGCGCTGGAAGAGACGAAGCTCCCTCTGCCTGTTTGTCTCTCAATAAAACCTTCGGCATGCAGGCTGGAGTAGGCCGCTTCTATGGTATCCCGGGAAACGCTGAGAGAAGCTGCCAGAGCGCGTGAGGCAGGAAGGGCCTTACCGTGAGATAATACCCCTTCCAGTATCAGCGTCCGTATTGCTCTCTGGATCCTTTCATGAAGCGGTAGCGATCCGTTAGCGGGGTCGATAATCCATGCCTTAACCGTTTCAAGCTGTGCGTGCTTAAACATTACGTTGTCCACTTTTCCTGTGTGTCTTTTGATTCTAAAGCAATATTGCATGCAGAAGGATGAAAAATTGGTCTGCCTTGATGGCGAGAATTGGCGGGACAAAACGTGCCATTCAGCGAATACACTCTTCCTGAAACGAATAAACGGGTGACCAAAGAGGCAATATGAATAATACGAGCGTGACAATTGAGGCAGTTAAAGAACATGAATTTGAAAGCTGGATGCCACTGTGGAGTAAATACCAGGAATTTTATAATGTCGACCTCTCTGGGGCCGTCACTCAACGAACCTGGCAACGATTTTTCAGCCCCGTTGAGCCGCTATTCTGCGTGGTTGCACGATGTAATGGAGACGTAGTGGGTTTTGCGCATTATCTTTTTCACCGCTCGACCTGGGCTGAGAGCGATTACTGCTACCTCGAAGATTTATACGTCTGCGAAGCCGTAAGGGGCAAACACATTGGCAAACAGTTAATAGAATATGTTCAGAGAGAAGCCAGAAAACATCATGCCAGTCATCTTTACTGGCATACGCATGAAGCCAACTATCGCGGGCAACGATTGTACGACTGGATTGCGAAGAAAAGTGGAATGATTGAATATCGTATGCAGGTTAGATAAATCCCTTCGCTGACGTAATGCCCCCTCAAATATGTACGGGGCATTTTTCAGGAAAAAACAGGCATGTCCTTATGATTTGGCCTGTAAAAGTATCTCCATCAGCCCTGGAAAACGGGCATCCAGATCGTCTCGGCGTAACGAAATCATGTTCTCCCGCCCCTGCGGGCGCTGCCAGATAACGCCGCTGTCGCGCAGTACGCGCCAGTGGTGCGTCATTGTCGACTTAACTACATCCTCCGGGCGCAGCGCGTTACAGCTGAGTTCGCTGCCATCGGCCAGCCGGCGAATGATCGACAGCCGGAGCGGATTGCCGAGGGCAAACAGCACATTTTCCAGCAGTATTTGTTCAGTTTCAGGGTGGTTTGGGATCATCGTTTTCCTGCGTTTGGCGTCAGATTGAGCTATATCAACAATAGGTCAACCGTTAAAAAATAGTTCGATAATACTCGTACAATAGGACTATTATAGCAAACGAACGAATGCACGACCATCCTGGTCGTCACAGACAAGTCATAAGACTTAAGGAAATATCATGCCCCGACCCATCCCTCTCGAACGTTATCGCAACATCGGTATCTCCGCGCATATCGATGCCGGTAAAACCACCACCACTGAGCGCATCCTGTTTTATACCGGGATGAGCCACAAGCTGGGTGAAGTACACGATGGCGCGGCAACCACTGACTGGATGGCGCAGGAGCAAGAGCGCGGGATCACGATCACCTCCGCGGCCGTCAGCTGCTTCTGGCCGGGTATGGACAGAGGCTATGAGCCGCACCGGATTAACATCATCGACACCCCGGGGCATGTGGATTTCACCATTGAGGTGGAACGTTCCATGCGCGTACTCGACGGCGCCGTGATGGTGTATGACTCCGTGGGCGGCGTGCAGCCGCAGTCGGAAACCGTCTGGCGTCAGGCCAATAAATATCACGTACCGCGTCTGGCCTTCGTCAACAAAATGGACCGTCCGGGTGCCGATTTCTTCCGCGTCGTGCGGATGATGCAGGAACGCCTGAAGGCCAATCCGGTGCCGATTGTCATCCCTGTGGGGGCTGAAGATCATTTCACCGGCGTGGTGGATCTGATCAAAATGCGCACTATTCTGTGGGACGATGCGACGCAGGGTATGGTGTTTACCTATGCCCCCGTGCCGGATGATTTAGTCACTACCGCCCAGGAATGGCGGGAAAAAATGGTCTCTGCGGCGGCGGAAGCCAGCGATGAACTGATGGATAAGTACCTGGAAACGGGCGACCTGACGGAAGCGGAAATTATTAAAGGGCTGCGTATTCGCACTATCTCGGGCGAAATCCAGCCGATGCTCTGCGGCAGCGCGTTTAAAAACAAAGGGGTGCAGCGCATGCTCGATGCGGTGATCGAGCTGATGCCGTCGCCGCTGGAGGTGCCGGCCATTGATGGCGTGGATGAAAAAGGGCAGCACGCGGAGCGTCATCCGAGCGATGATGAGCCGTTCTCGGCCCTGGCGTTCAAGCTGATGAGCGATCCCTACGTCGGGCAACTGACCTTTATCCGCGTGTACTCTGGCGTGCTGCGCAAAGGTGACGCGGTGTATAACCCGGTGAAAGGGAAGAAAGAGCGCATCGGGCGTATCGTGCTGATGCATGCCAACGATCGTCACGAGGTGGACGAACTGCGCGCCGGAGACATCGCGGCCTGCGTTGGGCTGAAGGATGTGACTACTGGCGACACGCTCACCGATCCTAATGCAGTGATCACGCTTGAACGCATGGAGTTCCCGGACCCGGTTATTTCGCTGGCGATCGAGCCGAAAACTAAGGCCGATCAGGAGAAAATGGGGATCGCGCTGCAGCGTCTGGCGGCGGAAGATCCATCGTTTCGCCTGCATACTGACGAAGAGTCCGGCCAGACCATTATCTCCGGGATGGGTGAGCTACACCTTGAGATCATCGTCGACCGCATGAAGCGTGAGTTTGGCGTCGAGGCCAATATTGGCCGCCCACAGGTAACCTACCGTGAAACCCTGCGTAAAACGGTGAAGGATATCGAAGGCAAATTTGTCCGACAGTCCGGCGGCAAAGGGCAGTACGGCCATGTGGTCCTGAGCCTGGAGCCGCTGGAGCCCGGAAGTGGTTTTAAATTTGAAGATGCCACCAAGGGCGGCGTGGTGCCGCGCGAGTACATCCCGTCCGTTGAGAAAGGGCTGCGGGAAGCGATGAACAGCGGCGTGCTGGCGGGCTATCCGGTCGTTGATGTCAAAGCGACGCTGACGTTTGGCTCGTATCACGACGTTGACTCCTCGGAGATGGCGTTCCGCATGGCGGCGATCCTCGGCTTTAAAGAGGGCGCCCGCAGGGCGGACCCGGTGATCCTTGAGCCGATCATGCACGTGGAGGTGGAAACGCCGGAAGAGTACGCCGGTAACATCATGGGCGATCTCTCTTCCCGCCGCGGCATGGTGCAGGGAATGGCGGAGCAGTACGGAAGCCAGATTATTCGCGCTGACGTGCCGCTGGCAGAGATGTTTGGTTATGCCACGACATTGCGCTCGATGTCCCAGGGACGCGCGACGTATACGATGGAGTTCCATCATTTTGCGGAAGCCCCGCGGAATGTTGCGGATGAGATTATTGCGCGGCGCGCGAAGTAATACGGTCACCCTCTCCCAATAGGGGGAGGGTTTTCTTAATCCGGCGCCTTCACCATCTTCCCGCTCGCGACAAACGTTCCGGCCCCAAGATGATGCAGGGTATTCAGCTTATCCCCGTCAAACTGCCAGCGTCCGGCGACAAACGCGCGTTCATCGGCTGCCGCTGAAACCACTTCACCAAACAGCGTATCGTATTTTTCTGCCGCTGAGGTGACGGGTAATAACCGACACTCCATCCACGCCAGACATTTTTCTTCTATCACCGGCAGGCCAAGTTCAGGACCGTTCACCACCGGGATCCCATAGCAGTTGAATTTATCCTCGTCGCGCCCGCTGACGCTACCGACCGCGTATGTCCAGTTGGCCGCCGCCACGCCGGGGATGACGATGCCAAACTTCCCGCTGCGCTCAATCAGCTCGCGCGACCAGGTGCTTTTATCCACGACTATTGCGATGCGCGGCGGTTCAAACTCAACGGGCATTGACCATGCGGCGGCCATCACGTTGCGTCTGTCGAGGCTTTCATCCCGACTGGTGATAAGCACAGTAGGGCCGTGGTTCAGCAGACGGCTGGCATGACGTAATTCAACAGGGCGAAAGTGGCTCATAGGATCTCCTCATCTACACCGATGAGTATGACGAAAAAGCACGTAAATCAAAGTGGATGCGTAAAATTAGTTTATAAACAGAACATCTCAATCAAAGGAAACTGATGTATGTCCCCATTTCTGACCGCCTATTTCGCCCGCATCGGCTGGGCGCAGCCGACGCGGGTGGATATCGATACCCTGCGCGCGCTGCATTTACATCACAACTGTGCGATCCCTTTTGAGAATATTGATGTTGTTCTGCCTCGCGAAATCCAGCTTGACGATCGGTGCCTGGTCGACAAGCTGGTCACCGCACGTCGCGGAGGGTACTGCTTTGAGCAAAACGGCCTGTTCGAGCGCGTCCTGCGTGAAGTCGGGTTTACGGTGCGTAGCGTGCTGGGGCGCGTGGTATTAGCGAATCCGCCGCAAATGCCGCCGCGCACGCACCGCCTGCTGCTGGTTGAGCTTAACGGTGAGCGCTGGATTGCCGACGTCGGCTTTGGAGGCCAGACGCTGACGGCGCCGATTCGCTTGCTCGCTAATGAAGAACAGGAGACGCCGCACGGGCTGTATCGTCTGCTGAGCGAGGGGAACGACTGGGTGCTGCAGTTCCGGCACCACGAGCACTGGCAGTCGATGTACCAGTTTGACCTGACGACGCAGTATTTCAGCGATTACGTGATGGGGAATTTCTGGTCGGCGCACTGGCCGCAGTCGCATTTCCGCCATCATCTGTTGATGTGTCGCCATCTGCCGGACGGCGGCAAGCTGACACTAACCAACCTCAACTTTACCCACTGGCAGAACGGTCACGTAGAAGAGCAGATCCATCTGCCGGATGCTGAGGCGCTATACCAGCTGATGCAGGAGCGCTTTGGTCTTGGGGTTGACGATCCGAAGCACGGCTTTACACTGTCAGAATTGACGGCGGTGATGGCAGGGTTTGATACACATCCTCAGGCCGGGAAATAATACGCAGGCCGGGTAAGGCGTCGCCGCTACCCGGCAACATCACTGCTTAGACGGCGTATTAAACAACTCGAGCGTGATTAATTTATCAAGATGGTTGTTAAAGGCGGCTTCGTCCATTTCGGGCATGTTTAAGATATACATTCCGTCAAGACCGCACACCAGACCAATCAAGCGCCAGGCAATATTTTCCGCCCGATCGCCCGGATTTAATGCCCCGGCCTCCGTTCCCGCTTTGATAAGCGCCACCGTTTCCTGGTGCCACATCTCCATGGTCATCACATAGGCGCCTTTGATGTCGGCATCGCGGCTGGCCAGGATCTGCGCCTCACGCCACAGGCGAATATAGGGCTCAAACCTCCCGTCATCGCTGCCGAGCATGGCATGAAGCTGTTCCCGCCAGCCGGCCTGTTTACCCGCGACATCCGCATCCAGCAGCTCGCGAATTAGCCGTACGAAGGCCAGCGATTTTAGTTCGCCGCCGGATGTAAAATGATGATGTACCTGGCCGGTGGCGACTCCGGCCTCGGCGGCAATACGGCGTACCGTCATAGCAGCCAGTCCTTCAGCCAGCGCCACGCGCATGGCGGCCTGTAAGATGGCTTCCCGCCGTTCATCCTTGCTCAGATATCGCATGTTTACTCACTCTCAATGGGAATGAAACGAGTGTAACAAAAAGCTGGACATGCGTTCAACTTTACGTAGGATCGCATCCTGGACATGTGTCCATGTTTTAAAAGAAAAGGAAATTTATGTTTCGTCAGTGGTTAGCGTTAGTGATTATCGTGCTGGTGTATATCCCGGTGGCGATCGACGCGACGGTGCTGCACGTGGCGGCGCCGACATTGAGCATGACGCTGGGCGCCAGCGGCAATGAGTTGCTGTGGATCATCGATATTTACTCGCTGGTGATGGCGGGAATGGTGCTGCCGATGGGCGCCCTGGGTGACCGCATTGGTTTTAAACGACTTCTCATGATTGGCAGCACGCTGTTTGGCCTGTCGTCGCTGGCGGCAGCATTTGCCCCGTCAGCAGGGTGGCTGATTGCGGCGCGCGCCTCGCTGGCAATCGGCGCGGCGATGATTATTCCGGCCACGCTGGCTGGGATCCGCACGCTGTTTATCGACGCGCGGGATCGTAATATTGCGCTCGGCGTCTGGGCCGCGGTGGGGTCCGGTGGCGCGGCGTTTGGCCCGCTGATTGGCGGTATGCTGCTCGAGCATTTTTACTGGGGCTCGGTGTTTTTAATCAACGTGCCGATCGTGCTGGTGGTGGTTTCGCTGGCCGCGCGTTTGGTGCCTCCTCAGCAGGGTCGCCCGGAGCAGCCGCTGAATATCAGCCATGCCATTATGCTGATTGTGGCGATTTTGCTGCTGGTCTACAGTGCGAAAACCGCGCTAAAAGGCGTTCTGTCACCGTGGGTGGTCGCGTCCGCGCTGGTGACCGGCTCGGTGCTGCTGTTTATCTTCGTGCGTATTCAGCTCCGCGCCCGCGTGCCGATGATCGACATGCGTCTGTTCTGCCATCGCATCATTTTGAGCGGCGTGGTGATGGCGATGACCGCCATGATTGCCCTGGTCGGGTTTGAGCTGCTGATGGCCCAGGAGCTGCAGTTTGTTCATGGCTTTACGCCGTTTGAAGCGGGAATGTTCATGCTGCCGCTGATGGTGGCGAGCGGGTTTAGCGGACCGATCGCGGGTGTGCTGGTGGGACGTCTCGGTCTGCGCATTGTGGCGGCTGGCGGAATGGGGCTCAGCGCCGTCAGCTTTATCGGCCTGTCGATGCTCGACTTCAGCACGCAGCAGCTGCTGGCTTCTGCCCTGATGGTTCTGCTCGGCTTCAGCGCCGCCAGCGCGCTGCTGGCCTCGACCTCGGCGATTATGGCCGCTGCGCCGAAAGAGAAAGCCGCCGCGGCAGGGGCGATTGAAACCATGTCCTATGAACTGGGCGCCGGGCTGGGGATCGCCATCTTTGGTCTGCTGTTGACCCGCAGCTTCTCGGCGTCGATTGACCTGCCGCAGGGGCTGAACGCCTCGCTCGCAGATAAAGCCTCGTCATCCATTGGTGAGGCAATGAAGGTGGCGCAGGATCTGACCCCGACGCTGGCGGAGTCGGTGATTGAGGCGGCGAAAAGCGCGTTTATCACCTCGCACAGCGTGGCGCTGGGCAGCGCGGGCGGAATGCTGCTGCTGTTGGCAGTGGGGATTTGGTTTAGCCTGGCGAAGGCCAAGCCGCAGTAATACAGGGCGCGCGGTTGGCGCGGGTAGGGCAGATGGGCTATGTTTTTTAATGGATTATCTGACTCTTGCTGGAAAATATGAGCCCTCGCCACAGCAGTGAACCGTCCCAACCGCTCTCCCGGTTAACCCTGCTTGCAGGAGGCGCGCTGGGCGTCGTTTTTGGTGATATCGGCACCAGCCCGCTCTATACCTTCCGCACGGTGCTGTCGCTCTCTGAGCATGACCCGACGCCCGGCGTCATACTGGGCCTGCTCTCCCTGATTACCTGGACACTCATCCTGGTAACGTCCATAAAATATGCCGCCTTTGCCATGCGAATTGATAATCATGGCGAGGGGGGCATCATGGCCCTGATGTCGCTTCTGGTGGAGAAAGGCAAAGGCGGGCGCTGGGTTATTTTTTCCGCCCTTATCGGTGCCGCTTTAATTTACGGTGACGGCGCGATAACCCCGGCTATCTCCGTGCTTTCTGCCCTTGAAGGGCTGGAGATGGTCATTCCTGAATCTCAGCCGTACATATTGCCCCTGACGGTGGCGGTTCTGCTGGGGCTGTTTCTTCTTCAGCCTTTTGGCACTGCGCGAATAGGGAAAATATTTGGCCCGGTCATGGCGGTTTGGTTTTTGGCGATTGCTGCCCTGGGCGTGCGGGGGATCGTTCAACACCCGTCGGTATTGCTGGCCCTCAACCCTGCGTACGGCATCGCGTTTTTGTTTTCGAACGGGTACACCAGTTTTCTGGTCCTGGGCGGCGTTTTTCTCTGCGTGACGGGTGCCGAGGCCCTGTATGCAGACATGGGGCATTTTGGCAAAAAGCCCATCTGGCTTACCTGGTACGGCATCGTCTTTCCTTCGCTGCTGCTCAACTATGCCGGCCAGTCAGCGCTGATTCTGGCCGGTGCCGACAGCAAGCAAAACCTTTTCTACACGCTCTGTCCGCCTGTGCTCCAGGTTCCGCTCATCGTTCTTGCCGCGCTGGCGACGATCATTGCCAGTCAGGCGATTATCACCGGCGCTTTTTCCATGACGCGCCAGGCCATACAGCTTGGCTGGTTACCCCGATTACGCATCAAGCAGACGGCGGCGGAAAGCTACGGCCAGATTTATATCGGGATAATCAACTGGCTGCTGATGGGGGTGACCATCGGGCTGGTGGTGTTCTTTAAATCCTCCGATAAGCTCGCCGCCGCGTACGGCATTGCCGTGTCGTTAACCATGCTGATGACCACGGGGCTGCTGTTTGTGGCAATGCGCGAAGTGTGGCGCTGGAGCCTGGCCAGCAGCGCGGTGATTGCCCTCTGCTTCCTGGTGATTGATGCCACCTTCTTATTTGCCAATCTGATTAAGGTCCTGGAGGGCGGCTATATTCCGCTGCTGATGGCCGCAGCGATTTGTACGGTGATGCTGATCTGGCACCGCGGCGTCAAGGCGATATCCGCATCGGTGGGCGAGAAGGGCGTCAGCGTGGATGCGTTCTTTGCCCAGCTTCAGCAAAAAACGGTGCCCAGAGTGGCGGGCTCCGCCGTCTTTTTGACCCGGACACAGAACAATATCCCGCCGGTCATGCGCTGGCACGTCGCGCGTAACCGGGCGCTACAACAGGACGTGTTGTCGCTTACCATTGATATTCTGAATGTGCCCTACGTGGGGGAAGAACAACGCATCAGGGTAGAGCAGCGGGCGCCGGGCTACTGGCACGGTGTGGCGCAGTATGGCTTTATGGAACACCCGGACATCCCGCGTTTGCTGCAGGGTGTCAGCGAGATTAACGCGCTTTTTGCCACGGATGACGCCACCTGGTATGTCGGGCATGAAACTATTGTGGCAGGCGAGGGTGAGGCAGGCATGGCGGCCTGGCAACGACACATCTTTGCGTTCATGAAGCGCAACTGTACGCACGTCATCAACCACTATCACCTTCCCAGCGATCGGGTTGTCGAAATCAGCCGACGCGTTGCCGTGTAGATTCTGGCGAAAGCAGAGCTCCTCTGCTTTCGCACCGTTCTATTTCTCAAGGGCCGCGGACAGGACGCTATGCAATAGCACGTTCGCCCCTTTCTCCGCCCACTCTGGCAGGATCCTTTCCGCTTCGTTATGGCTGATGCCTTTCACGCAGGGGATAAAGATCATGCTGGCGGGCGCCATTTTGCTGACATAGCAGGCGTCGTGTCCCGCACCGGAGACCATCGGTTTCGACGAATAGCCCAGTTCCGCTACGGCCTTCTCCGAACGCGCCAGGCATTCGGCATCAAACGCGATGGGCGCGTAGTCAAAAATGCGCTCAACGGCAGCAGCGACGCCGCGCAGTCTGAGGCTTTCAGCCACCTTATGCAGCGCCGCTTCCATGGATTCCAGCGCCTGCTGCATAGGGTGGCGAAACTCAACGCTGCATTCCACGCGAGACGGCACGACGTTGCGCGAGTTTGGCGTAACCTTCGCCATGCCGATCGTCGCGCGTCCGTCCGGCGCATGCCGGTAGCCAATCTCTTCCACCTTCAGCGCCAGCTCCGCGAAGGCGGTCAGCGCGTCGCGGCGGCTGTGCATCGGCGTCGTGCCCGCGTGGGCGGCGAATCCGTCCAGCGTCAGGGTAAACCAGCGCTGGCCCATTGCCGCGCGGACTAACCCGATATCGATGGCCTCATCTTCCAGGATTGGACCCTGTTCGATGTGCAGTTCGTAGCAGGCGTGAACGGGAAACGCACGGGCAGGGGTTTCACCCCGGTAGCCAATGCTCTCCAGCGCTTCACCCACGGTAGTGCCTTCGTTATCCGCGCGGGCATGCGCGTACGCTTCGCTAAACTGTCCCGTCCAGACCCCTGAAGAGAGCATGGCCGGCGCAAAGCGCGCGCCTTCTTCGTTAGTCCAGTTCACCAGCACAACGTCACGCTCGGTCTCAACGTTATGGTCGTTAAGGGTGCGCAGCAGCTCCAGCCCTGCCAGCACGCCGTAAACCCCGTCGTAGTTACCGCCCAGCGGCTGGGTATCCACATGTGAACCCGTCATGACCGGGGCAAGCTGCGGGTTTTTCCCCGCGCGACGGATAAACATATTGCCCATGCTGTCGACGTCGCAGGTGAAACCCGCGTCCAGCGCCCAGTCGCGCAGCAGGTTACGCGCAATACGATCTTCCTCGCTCAGCGCCAGACGGGTCACGCCGCCGGCGGGCGTGCCGCCGATCTGTGCCATCATCTCAAGCGTTGACCACAGCCGTTCGGCGTTGACGCGGATCATAGCTTGTCCTTACTGCTGCGGTAGCGGAAATCACAGCACGAACCGCCCTGCATGATGGTGGTCGTGCGGGTCAGCTTCACGTCTGGCGCATAGCCAACGATGAATTTTTCATCGCGCGCGCAGGAGAGCAGATGACCAATCTCTCCCAGCCCCATCTCGTGATACATCTCCGCGTAGCGGCAGCGGGTCACGTTGTAGTTGTACTGCTGGTCGTCGGCGTCGATCACCTTCACGTCCAGGGCGTTATCTTTTTCCCACAGATATTGCAGGGCGATGAAGCTCTTGACGTCCGCGCCGTTGGGTTCTTTGCTGGCAAACGCTTTGCCAGCGTCAATCGCGGCCTGCTCAATGGCCTCGCCAATGACCGCCTGGGCGCGGGTTTTCCCTATCTCGCGCACCAGGATTTCATAAATTGGCTTTATAATTTCTGCTTCAATTTTGCGGCGGGCGAGAATGCCCAGCTCGTTATTATCACTCATCACATTGCCCTCGCTGCGTTACTTCGCTTTTGCGCCACCCAGCACGGTCTGCGGCTGCCATTTGCCATCGACAACTTTGTAAACGGTGAAGGACGGCGATTTCAGGTTACCTTCTTTATCAAATGCGATCTGGCCGGTGACGCCGGAATAGCTGATGGCGCGCAGGGCGGGCAGATAGTCGGACGGCTCAACGGAGTTTGCTTTTTCCATCGCCGCAACCAGCACGCGGGTGGCGTCATAGGCGAACGGGGCGTGCAGTTCGATATGGGTGTGGTAGCGCGACTGATAAGCCTGTTCGAAAGCCTTTCCACCCGGCATCTGGTCAACGGGCAGGCCCGGCTCCAGCGCGACCACGCCTTCGCCTTCTTTCTGCGCCAGCTGCAGGAACGTCTGGCTGACAAATCCGCCTGCGCCCATCAGGGTGGCGTTCATGCCCAGCTGTTTGATACGACGCGCCAGCGGTGCGGCCTGGCTGTCGACGCCGCCGAAGAAGATCAGATCGGCGTTTTTACTCCGGATGGCGGTCAGCACGGCGCTGAAGTCCACCGTTTTGTCATCCACGTACTGACGATCGACAACCTTCACGCCCTGCGCTTCAAGCGATTTAATAAACTGGTCCGCCAGACCCTGACCAAATGCGGTGCGGTCGTCGATCACCGCAATGCGTTTGGCTTTCAGGGTATTGACCGCGTACTGGCCGGCTAGCTGACCGCCGTCGTCGTCGTGGCCCATCACGCGGAAGCTGGTATCAAAACCCTGTTTGGTATAGGCGTGACCGGTCGCGACCGGTGCCACCTGTGCGATGCCCGCATCGTGATAGACGCGCGCGGCAGGAATACTGGTACCGGTGTTCCAGTGACCGACAACGCCCGCCACGCCGCTATCCACCAGACGCTGCGCCACGGCAACGGCGGTGCGCGGGTCGGACTGATCGTCTTCGGACTGCAGCTTGAAGGTCACCGCTTTGCCGCCGATGGTCGGGTGCTGCTTGTTAATGTCGTCGATGGCCAGCTGCGCGCCGTTCTCCAGATCCTTACCGATACGGGCAGACGGGCCGGTGAGCGGGCCTGCCAGACCGATAACCACGGTTTCACCGTCGACTGCCCACGCGAACGTCGAGGCAAAACTGCCGAGGAGGATAGCGGCGCTGAGCGCACTGATTTTTACTGTTTTCATTGTTTTTCCCTGATGTTGGCTGGTGTTGTTAAACAGGCATTTCGCCCAAATAAATCTGTGCAATCTGGTCATCATTGAGCAGCGCTTTCGATTCGCCGTGATGGACGATGCTGCCGCTGTCCATCACCCACGCGCTGTCGGTCACCTCCAGCGCGAGCCGGGCGTTTTGTTCGATAAGCAGCAGGGCAACGCCGCGTTCGCGCAGCCCGGCGATAACGGCAAAAATGTTCTCGACCATCTTCGGGGCAAGGCCCATCGACGGCTCGTCGAGGATCAGCAGCCGCGGGCGGCTGAGCAGGGCGCGGTTAAGGGCCAGCAGCTGTTGTTCTCCGCCGGAAAGCAGGCCAGCGAGCTGATGCTGGCGTTCTCCCAGGCGCGGGAAGCGCTCGAAGATCTCGTTCATCTCGCGCCTGACGGTGACAGTGTCACGCCTGAGCCAGGCACCCATCTGCAGGTTTTCCAGCACCGTCATTCGGGAGAAGATCCCCCGGCCTTCCGGGACCATCACCAGTCCGTCGCGGAGCAGCGATTCGGGCCTGTGCTTACGCACCGCTTTACCGTTGAATTCAATACGGCCGCTAAAGCTTTCCAGACCGGTAATGGCGCGCACGGTGGAGCTTTTCCCCGCGCCGTTAGCGCCGATCAGCGTAGCCTGTTCGCCCTCGCGCAGGGTAAAGGAGACATCGCGTACGGCCTGAATGCCGCCGTAATGCACGTCCACACGTTCCACCTTCAGTAATTCAGACATGGGCGTTGCCTCCAAGCCAGGCGGCGATCACTGCCGGGTCTCGACGCACGCTCTCCGGCGTGCCGCTGGCGAGCGTTTTGCCGTAATCAAGCACCGTCAGGCGATCGCAGATGCCCATCACCAGCTTGACGTCATGTTCAATCATCAGCAGAGTTTTGCCGTCATCGCGCAGTCGGATAAGCAGCTCGCCGAGCGCCACTTTTTCCGCCGCGTTCATCCCGGCGGCGGGCTCATCCAGCGCCAGCAGCAGCGGATCTGTTGCCAGCGCGCGGGCAATCTCCAGACGGCGCTGATGACCATAGGCCAGATCGCAGGCGCGGTAGTGGGCGAACTTCGCAATGCCGGTGTACTCCAGCCAGTGCCAGGCCAGTTCTCGAGTCTGTTTCTCTTCTTCGCGAGCGCGTTTGTGACGGCTCAGCGCGGCCCACAGGCCGTTACGGGTGCGCACGTGGCGGCCCACCATCACGTTTTCCAGCACCGACATGTCGTTAAAGAGGCGCACGTTCTGGAAGGTGCGTGCGATCCCGGCGGCGGTGACTTTCTCAATGTGCTTTGGGAAATAGGGCTTGTCGGCAATTGAAAATTCACCGCTGTCCGCCGGATAAAGCCCGGTGATCAGGTTAAAACAGGTGGTTTTTCCCGCCCCGTTAGGACCAATCAGGCCGTAGATCTCGCCTTTGTTCACGGCGATCGAAACGTCATCCACGGCGGTAAGCCCGCCGAAGCGTTTGGACATGTTGCGTACGGTTAACAGACTCATGTATTCACCTCCTTGTGGCGTACCGGCCAGATCCCGGCAGGACGCACCAGCATGACCAGCACCAGCGCCAGGCCGTAGAACAGCTGACGCAGCACTTCCGGGTCAATCAGTACCGTACCGAACAGCCCCTGCTGAACCGGGGCTGCCTGACTGCGCAACAGTTCCGGCAGGGCGGTAAGCAGTACCGCGCCGAGGATCACGCCCGGAATGTGTCCCATCCCGCCCAGCACAACCATCGCCAGCACGGCAATGGATTCCTGTAACGTGAAGGATTCCGGGGAGACAAAGCCCTGAAACGCGCCGAACAGGGCACCCGCCACGCCGCCAAAAGAGGCTCCCATCGCAAAGGCCAGCAGCTTATAGTTACGCACGTTGATGCCCATCGCGCGGGCCACATCCTCATCTTCACGGATGGCGTGCCAGGCGCGACCAATACGGGAATGCTGCAGGCGCAGGCAGACAAAAATAATCGCCACAATCACCAGCATCAGCAGGTAGTACCACAGCCACAGGGCGGGCACTTTGAAACCTAACCAGTGGTATACGCCGCTAAACTTCAGGCCGAACAGATTCAGCGTATCCACCCCGGTAATGCCCTTCGCACCGTTGGTGATGTTCACCGGACGGTCGAGGTTGCGCATCAGGATGCGGATGATTTCGCCAAAGCCGAGGGTCACTATCGCCAGGTAGTCCCCGCGCAGCTTCAGCGTGGGAGCACCCAGTAAAATGCCGCAGACCGCAGCGACGAGCGCCGCCATCGGAATAATCAGCAGATATGACGTGTGCAGCCCGTCCGGGAACCAGACGCCGAGGATCGGAAACACTTCCAGCAGGTGTGGGGAGGCCAACAGCGCGGCGAGATAGGCGCCGACCGCGTAAAAGGCGATAAACCCCATATCCAGCAGGCCGGTATAGCCCACCACAATATTTAGCCCCAGCGCCAGCATGATGTAGAGCAGGGCGAAGTCGATAACTCGCACCCAGTAGTTGCCGCCAAGCTGCGTGGCCACCACGGGAGCAACCAGCAGCGCGAGGCAGAACAGGACCATGCCTGACCAGAATTTGCGCGTCGCCGCCGGGGTTTGTAGTTGAAGCGTTGTCATTGTTTCCCTCACGCCCTGTGCGCTACGCGCTCGCCCAGCAGGCCTGCCGGACGGAAGACCAGCACCAGAATCAGGACCATAAAGGCAAAGACGTCCTGATAGTTGCTGCCAAAGACGCCGTGGGTGAGTTCCCCCAGATAACCTGCGCCCAGCGCTTCGATAATGCCGAGCAGGATCCCGCCAATCATTGCGCCACGAATGTTACCAATGCCTCCCAGCACGGCGGCGGTAAAGGCTTTGATTCCGGGCAAAAAGCCCATTGAGAAGCTGGCGTTGCCGTAGTTGCTGGCCATCATGACGCCTGCCAGCGCGGCGAACACGCCGCCAATGGCGAACGTCAGGGTAATAATGGCATTGGGGTTAACCCCCATCAGCGTGGCCACGCGCGGGTTTTCCGCCACGGCGCGCATGCCGCGGCCCAGGCGGGTGTATTCCACCAGCAGCCATAGCCCGGTCATTACCGCAAGCGCCAGCGCCACGGTAACAATGCCGGTGACGGTCACAATGGCAGGGGGATGCTGTTCACTTCCTGACGTCACGGCGATCGGGTCCATGGGCAGGATCTGCGGGAACATCAGCGGGTTGCGCGTCCAGATAATCATCGCCACGGTTTGCAGCAGGACCGAGACGCCGATACCCGAGATCAGCGGCGCGAGCCGGGGGGCGTTACGCAGTCGACGATAGGCAAAGCGCTCCACGGCCATTGCCAGCAGGGCGCAAATGGCCATGGCAACCGCCAGGGCAACGCCAAGCTGCAACAGCAGCGGCATGTGAGGGAAAGTGGCGTTCAGGGCGTTAATGGAGGAAAGGGTGGTGAGCGCACCGACCATCAGAATATCGCCGTGAGCAAAGTTAATAATGCGCAAGATGCCATACACCATGGTATAGCCCAGCGCGATCAGCGCGTAAATGCTGCCCAGCATCACACCGTTGATCAGTTGTTGTATGAGTGTATCCAACGTCTGTTCCCGCAAAGTCTTTTTTCTGCGGCTACCATCCGATAAATGAATTAAATTGTAAAATACACATATATTATTTCTTATGATAAACCGCTATTGCTTTATCTTTATGATTTATATAAAGATAATGCAATGGTATTTGCAGATGAAAAGCCTAAAGAAATCAACATATGAATAAAACAGAACAATCGGCGGGTTTGCCTGGGTATGCAGACAGCCGTCTGGCAAACGACCCGCCGCTTCGCGCCGT
>NZ_QFXN01000019.1:0-696 GCF_003144775.1 Enterobacter sp. CGMCC 5087
CGCCCGGCTGGGCAGCGTCACGCTGGCCGCGCAGGAACTGGATATCTCACCGTCGGCGGTCAGTCATCAGCTTAAGGTCCTTGAAGGGTATCTGCAAATGCCGCTGACGGAACGTCAGGGGCGCAGGCTGGTGCTGAGCCAGCACGGACGTGAATATTACCGCTCGATCCGTGCGGCGTTTAACGTGCTGCGCCAGGCAACGGAGCATCTGGCAGAGCAGGCGCAAACGCGTCAGGTCACCATCAGCCTGATCCCGCTTTTTGGCATGGGGTGGTTTATCCCGCGTCTGCCTGATTTTATGCGTGCGAACCCGCAGACAGAGATCAACGTTGTGTATGCCAACCATCGTAACTATCTGAGCGATGCGTCGGATATGTCGATTCGTTTTGGTAACGGCCAGTGGGCGGGCTATCAGAGCGAAAAGCTGATTTCCGGACAGATGGTGCCGGTGTGCAGCCGCGCGTTTTTGCGCATTCATGGGCATATCGATACGCCTGAGCAACTGCTGCAAATGCCGCTGCTGCATGATGAGGAGCGCACCAGCTGGCCGCAGTGGTTTCAGTTGCAGGGGGTAAAGCGGTCTCTGCGGCGCAGCGGCCCCCTGTTTGAAGACGGACTGTTGACGCTGGCGGGCGTACAGGCCGGGCTGGGCTGCGCGCTGATGCGCGAGCCGCTGATCGCGCCTTATCTTGAGAG
>NZ_QFXN01000002.1:0-298 GCF_003144775.1 Enterobacter sp. CGMCC 5087
CGAGGAAATCGGCACGGTGGATGCGGCGCGGCCAAACAGCAATTTTGCCGATTTTGAAAATGCCATGCTGCGAAACCTGGCTGCCGCTACCGGTCTTTCAGCCCAGCAAATCAGCCAGGACTGGTCTGATGTGAACTACAGCTCCGCCCGCGCGGCCATGCTGGAGGCGTGGAAAACCCTGACCCGCCGGCGCGAGGACTTTGGTTCAGGATTTGCCCAGCCTGTTCTTGTGGGCTTTATGGAAGAGTTACACGAGTTCAGCGATCTCCCTCTACCCCGTAACGCGCCGGACTTTGCC
>NZ_QFXN01000020.1:0-13755 GCF_003144775.1 Enterobacter sp. CGMCC 5087
GCTGGTTAAGATATTTGACTTACCCATTGACGACGGGCGCGACTATTATCTCTGCACGCGTGCCGATTCAGAGATGACCGAGGACGGTAAGCTGCTGCAAAACTGGCTTCGTCGGGCTGCAGGCGTCGAACCGCTTACGGCGTAAGCAGGCACTGCTTATCAAGCGCTTCAATTTCCGAACCGCTGTAGCGTGCGTATTGCCCGGTCAGGCCAAAAAAAGCGGGCTGGGTTTCGGTGTAGATTTCCGCGGCGAGCACCAGCCGGCGTCGCTCATCTTCGCCCATCTCAAGCAGCGTCCAGGGAATGAAATAGCGCGACGTGGAGGTCAGTTTGAACCACAGCGGGCAGCCGCAGCCGGGACAGAACCAGCGTTCACCGCGCGCCGATGACGCGAAATGAGAAGGGGCGATAGAGTCTTGCTCAAGAAGCGGTTCGCCCTGCGGCTCAAGATACATGGCAATGCCGCCCGACCACTTCTGGCATTGGGTGCAGTGACATGCGTATACGTCAAAATTATTGAGGCTCACGCTGAACTGACTCATTCCGCACAAGCAGCGTCCTTTGAATATGTGCATGGCGTACTCCTTGTTGACGCCAGAAATCCGTATAAAAAAAGCCAGCCGCATGGGCTGGCCTTTTATCGTGACAAATCTTAGAACTGGTAGGTCAGGCCTACAGCTACGATGTTGTCGGTAGCAACGCCAGTTGCTTTGGTGAAGCTGTTGTCGTCAACCAGGTTGATTTTGTAATCAACATAGGTAGACATGTTTTTGTTGAAGTAGTAGCTCGCGCCAACGTCAACGTATTCAACCAGATCCTGGTCGCCGTATGAACCCAGGTCTTTACCTTTGGATTTCAGGTAAGCGATGGATGGACGCAGGCCGAAGTCGAACTGGTACTGAGCAACAACTTCGAAGTTCTGTGCTTTGTTCGCGATATAACCGTCACCGAAGTTGGTCATGTTGCGGGTTTCAGAGTAGGTGGTTGCCAGATAGATGTTGTTCGCATCGTATTTCAGGCCAGCAGCCCATACTTCTGCGTTCTCACCGCCAGCGTTAACGGTGTTAGCGACGCGACCTGCAGCAACCTGACGGTCAGTACGGTCAGATTTCGCGTAGGTTGCACCGACACCGAAGCCGTCCATTTCATAGGTAGAAGACAGACCCCAGCCGTCACCGTTCGCTTCGGTGATGTCGTTACGGTCGTTTTTACCCTGGTACTGAGCGGCAACGTTCAGACCGTCAACCAGACCGAAGAAGTCGGTGTTACGGTAGGTTGCAACGCCAGTCGTACGACCAGTCATAAAGCCATCGGTCTGAGTCCAGGTATCGCCACCGAACTCTGGCAGAACGTCAGTCCACGCGCCGATGTCGTAAGCAACACCGTAGTTACGACCGTAGTCGAATGAACCGAATTCGTTGAATTTCAGACCCGCGAAGGCCAGACGGGTTTTGTTGCCGTCAGAGCCCTGTGATTCAGAACGGTTGCCTTTGAACTCATATTCCCACTGGCCGTAACCGGAAAGCTGATCGTTGATCTGAGTTTCGCCTTTGAAGCCCAGACGAACGTAAGTTTTGTCGCCGTCGTTATCAGTATCATCAGAGAAATAGTGCAGACCTGTTACTTTACCGTACAGATCCAGCTTGTTACCGTCTTTGTTATAAATTTCAGCCGCGTTTACAACGCCTGCTGCCAACATGGAAGTCACTGCCACTGCAACTAATTTAAGTTTCATCTTAAATGTTCCTTATAATTTTCTTTGGTATTTCCTGAGCCACTTTGAACGATTTTTAAACGAGGCCGATCGTCAATGGCATGCTATTTTTAAAAATCTTGTAGTCCTATTTCAATAATAAGTTTCAAATTATTAGCAATAATTTCATTTAGTGTGATCGAGATCGGGTAAATGACGATGAAATAGCGTTAAATGATTAGCATTTAATCAATTAATTGCCGGGTTGATTGCTGTGGATATAGTTTCTTGATGGTTTTATAAAAAGTGGTAATTATCGGTATTTCCGTTCATTTTTGAGGGTAGGATGGTCGTTATAGCCGTAATGCCTTGTTTTATACCCTTAATGCACGGAATTTCCGTTCTGAAGGCTGAAATAAACAGAAACATACTATTGCACTTTGTGCTATTAATCTTGTGAGTATTTGGAGCTTATTAATCACATGTCGGTGTCAATTTATGTCAATGCGGGAGGGCCGGAATTTACGAAAGGGGGTGGAATATAAACAGAATCTAAACACGTGCTCTACTGTTCAGATGAATATTTTGGCGTGCGCTCACATATTAAATTTATGTTAATTATTTGCTGTCGGGATAAATATTTCTCGACAGCAAAACCGACATTATTGTCTTGTTGCGTACCAGCAGAGCAACGACCCGGCGCAGACCATCAGCGCGCCCTGCCAGAACGAGAATGAGAGGGGCGAACTCAGCACTGCGGCGGCAAGCGCGGCGGAGAGGACAGGGGTAAAATAGGATACGGCGGCAAGTACCGTGACGTTACCGTGAAGGATGCCAATATTCCATGCGGCGTAACCAAACCCAAGCGCAATACCGCACATGACGAGTTTCACTATCACCGGAAGCGTAAACACCATCTCAGGCTGATCGCTCAGGAAATATTTCACCCACAGGCTCAGCGCGGTCAGCAAAACAAACAGCGTGATGCCGTTTTGTCCTTTCGCAAATTTGCTGGTGACCGTGCAGTAGGCGGCCCAGATAAATGCCCCGGCAAACGCCAGCGCGTAGCTCAGCGGGCTGGAAACGATATTGCGGGTTATTTCATCAAGATGTAAACCCTGTTCACCGCCCAATACCCAGCAGACACCCAGCAATGAGACGGCTAAGCCGGGGATCACCCACAGGGTCGATTTCTGCCCGTTGAACAAGATGGCAAAAACAATGGTCAGGCTTGGCCAAAGGTAATTGACCATGCCCACTTCAATCGCCTGCGATCGCGTTGCGGCATAGCCCAGCGACAGCGCCAGGCATATTTCGTAGCTGACAAATAAAACGCTGCCGGCAATAAGATAGCGGGGTGAAAACCGCCTGATATCAGGAAATCCTACCGTCACCAGACACAGTAATCCGCTGAGGGTGTAAATCATCGCCGCACCGCCTACCGGGCCCAGTCCCTCACTCACGCTGCGAATAAGGCCGACCATGGTGCTCCATAACAGTATTGCCGCCAGCCCAATAAGCGTTGCTCTTTTTCTGTCCATTACTTCGCCATTGTAATAACAATCAAAGGAAAAATGTATCGCATTCATCCTGACGCTGTCGCCAATTATTCTCTTAAACCGTTAATCAAAAAGGAGTATTTAAAGGTTCCGGGGGTGACTATTAAGGGGGGGAAGGCAGATGACCTTGATTTGACGCAAAAAAATTAGGGGCTTTGCTGTTAGTTTGCGGCGCGAAGTCTTTTCAGATAACGAGGACAACAATGGACGTCAGCCGCAGACAATTTTTCAAAATCTGCGCGGGCGGTATGGCCGGAACAACGGCAGCCATGCTGGGATTTGCTCCCAAAATGGCGCTGGCTCAGGCACGCAACTATAAGCTGCTGCGCGCAAAAGAGATCCGTAACACCTGCACATACTGCTCCGTAGGTTGTGGGCTTTTAATGTATAGCCTGGGCGATGGCGCGAAGAACGCCAGAGAAGCGATTTACCATATTGAAGGGGATCCGGATCATCCGGTGAGCCGCGGCGCACTTTGCCCGAAAGGGGCGGGGCTGCTGGACTACGTTCACAGCGAAAACCGCCTGCGCTACCCGGAATACCGCGCGCCGGGTTCTGATAAATGGCAGCGTATCTCCTGGGATGAGGCCTTCTCCCGTATTGCCAAATTAATGAAAGCCGACCGCGACGCTAACTTTATTGAAAAGAACGCCCAGGGCGTAACGGTTAACCGCTGGTTATCCACCGGCATGTTATGCGCCTCGGCGGCGAGTAATGAAACCGGCATGCTGACGCAAAAATTTGTGCGCTCTCTCGGCATGCTGGCGGTAGATAACCAGGCGCGCGTCTGACACGGACCAACGGTAGCAAGTCTTGCTCCAACATTTGGTCGCGGTGCGATGACCAACCACTGGGTTGATATCAAAAACGCTAACGTCGTGGTGGTGATGGGCGGAAACGCCGCGGAAGCCCATCCGGTGGGGTTCCGCTGGGCGATGGAGGCGAAAAACAACAACGATGCGACGCTTATCGTCGTCGATCCGCGCTTTACGCGCACGGCATCGGTGGCCGATATCTATGCGCCAATCCGTTCCGGTACGGACATTACGTTCCTGTCCGGCGTGCTGCTGTACCTGATCGAAAACAACAAAATCAACGCGGAATACGTTAAGCACTACACCAACGCGAACCTGCTGGTGCGGGATGATTTTGCCTTTGATGACGGGCTGTTTAGCGGCTATGACGCCGAAAAACGCCAGTACGATAAAACGTCCTGGAACTATCAGTTCGATGAAAACGGCTACGCGCTGCGTGATGAAACCCTGACGCACCCGCGCTGCGTATGGAACCTGCTGAAGCAGCACGTTTCCCGCTATACGCCGGACGTGGTGGAAAACATCTGCGGCACGCCGAAAGCGGACTTCCTGAAGGTGTGTGAAGTGCTGGCCTCCACCAGCGCCGCCGACAGAACCACAACATTCCTCTACGCGCTGGGCTGGACGCAGCACACCGTGGGTGCGCAGAACATCCGCACCATGGCGATGATCCAGCTGCTGCTCGGCAACATGGGGATGGCGGGAGGCGGCGTGAACGCGCTGCGCGGTCACTCAAATATTCAGGGGCTCACCGACCTTGGCCTGCTCTCGACCAGCCTGCCGGGCTACCTGACGCTGCCGTCTGAAAAGCAGACGGATCTGCAAACGTATCTTGAGGCCAATACGCCAAAAGCGACGCTGCCGGACCAGGTGAACTACTGGAGCAACTATCCGAAGTTCTACGTCAGCCTGATGAAATCCTTCTACGGCGACGCGGCGCAGAAAGAGAACGACTGGGGCTTTGAGTGGCTGCCGAAGTGGGATCAGGCTTATGACGTCATCAAGTACTTCAACATGATGGATAAGGGCGACGTCACGGGGTATATCTGCCAGGGCTTTAACCCGGTGGCCTCCTTCCCGGACAAAAACAAAGTCGTTCGCAGCCTGAGCAAGCTGAAGTACATGGTGGTTATCGATCCGCTGGTGACCGAAACGTCCACCTTCTGGCAGAACCACGGGGAATCGAACGATGTCGACCCGGCGTCGATTCAGACCGAAGTGTTCCGCCTGCCGTCCACCTGCTTTGCGGAAGAGGACGGTTCCATCGCAAACTCCGGCCGCTGGCTGCAGTGGCACTGGAAAGGTCAGGATGCGCCGGGCGAAGCGCGTAATGACGGTGAGATCCTCGCCGGGATTTACCACCGCCTGCGCGAGATGTACCGCACCGAAGGCGGCAAAGGCGCTGAGCCGCTGCTCAAAATGGGCTGGCACTACAAGCAGCCGGATCGTCCTGAGTCAGAGGAAGTCGCGAAGGAGAACAACGGCGTGGCGCTAGCGGATCTCTATGACGCCAGCGGCAACCTGGTGGCGAAGAAAGGCCAGCTGCTGAACAGCTTCGCGCTGCTGCGCGACGACGGCACGACGGCGTCGTCCTGCTGGATCTACACCGGCAGCTGGACGGAGCAGGGCAACCAGATGGCCAACCGCGACAACGCCGATCCGTCCGGGCTGGGCAATACGCTGGGCTGGGCATGGGCGTGGCCGCTGAACCGTCGCGTGCTGTACAACCGCGCGTCTGCAGACGTAAACGGCAAGCCGTGGGATCCGAAACGCATGCTGATCCAGTGGAACGGGGCGAAGTGGACGGGGAACGATATCCCGGACTACAACACAGCCCAGCCGGGCAGCAACACCGGGCCGTTCATCATGCAGCCGGAAGGGCTGGGACGCCTGTTTGCCCTCAACAAGCTGGCGGAAGGGCCGTTCCCGGAACACTACGAGCCGATGGAAACGCCGCTCGGCACCAACCCGCTGCATCCAAACGTCATCTCCAGCCCGGTGGTGCGCATCTACGAAGACGACGCGCTGCGTCTGGGCAAAAAGGACAAATTCCCGTACGTGGGGACGACCTATCGCCTGACCGAGCATTTCCACACCTGGACCAAGCACGCGCGGCTGAACGCCATCGCGCAGCCGGAACAGTTTGTGGAGATCAGCGAGACGCTGGCGAAGGCGAAAGGCATTGCCAACGGCGACCGCGTGGAGGTGAGCAGCAAGCGCGGCTTTATTCGCGCGGTGGCGGTGGTGACGCGTCGTCTCCAAAGCCTGAACGTGCACGGACAGCAGGTGGAAACCGTCGGGATCCCGCTGCACTGGGGCTTTGAGGGCGTGGCGCAGAAAGGCTACATCGCCAACACCCTGACGCCAAACGTCGGCGATTCCAACTCGCAAACGCCGGAGTACAAGGCGTTTCTGGTCAACATCGAGAAAGCGTAAGGAGCGATTAAATGGCGATGGAAACACAAGACGTTATCAAACGCTCCGCGACCAACCCGATTACCCCCGCGCCCCGCGCGCGGGACTACAAGGCAGAGGTCGCTAAGCTTATCGACGTCTCCTCCTGCGTGGGCTGCAAGGCCTGCCAGGTGGCCTGCTCGGAGTGGAACGATATCCGCGACGAGGTGGGGCACTGCGTGGGGGTCTACGACAATCCGGCGGATCTGAGCGCCAAATCCTGGACGGTAATGCGCTTTAGCGAAACCGAGCAGAACGGCAGGCTGGAGTGGCTGATTCGCAAAGATGGCTGCATGCACTGTGAAGATCCGGGCTGCCTGAAGGCGTGCCCGTCTGCCGGCGCGATTATTCAGTACGCCAACGGGATCGTTGACTTCCAGCAGGACAACTGCATCGGCTGCGGGTACTGCATCGCGGGCTGTCCGTTTAATATCCCGCGCCTCAATAAAGAGGATAATCGGGTATATAAATGCACCCTGTGCGTGGACCGCGTCAGCGTCGGGCAGGAGCCTGCCTGTGTGAAAACCTGTCCGACCGGGGCTATCCACTTCGGCACCAAAAAAGAGATGCTTGACGTGGCGCAGGCGCGCGTGGACAAGCTGAAAGCGCGCGGCTACGAGAATGCGGGCATTTATAACCCGCAGGGCGTGGGCGGTACGCACGTGATGTATGTGCTGCACCATAACGACCAGCCGGAGCTGTACCACAACCTGCCGAAGGATCCGGCGATCGATACCTCCATCAACCTCTGGAAAGGTGCGCTTAAGCCGCTTTCGGCGGCGGGCTTTATCGCCACCTTTGCCGGGCTGATTTATCACTACATCGGTATCGGGCCAAACAAAGAGGTGGATGACGACGAGGAGGATCATCATGAGTAAATCGAAAATGATAGTGCGCACGAAGTTTGTCGACCGCGCCTGTCACTGGACGGTGGTGATCTGCTTCTTCCTGGTGGCGGTGTCGGGGATATCGTTCTTCTTCCCGACGCTGCAGTGGCTGACCGAAACCTTCGGCACGCCGCAGATGGGCCGCATTCTACATCCGTTCTTCGGCGTGCTGATTTTCGTGGTGCTGATGTTTATGTTCGTGCGCTTTGTTCATCACAACATCCCGGACAAGCAGGATATCCCGTGGGTGAAAGGGATCGTCGAAGTCCTGAAGGGCAACGAGCATAAGGTCGCGAAGGTGGGGAAATACAACGCCGGACAGAAGATGATGTTCTGGACCATCATGAGCATGATTTTTGTGCTGCTGGTGACCGGCGTGATTATCTGGCGTCCGTATTTTGCGCACTATTTCCCGATTCAGGTGATTCGCTACGCGCTGCTGATCCACGCCACGTCGGCCATCATTCTTATCCACGCCATCCTGATCCATATGTATATGGCGTTCTGGGTAAAAGGATCCATTAAAGGGATGATTGAAGGGAAGGTGAGCCGCCGCTGGGCGCAGAAACACCACCCGCGCTGGTATCGCGATGTGGAACGGCTGGAAGCGAAACAGGAAAGTACGGAAGGAATGAAGTAAGACCTGCGCCGTCGGCTTTGCCCGGCGGCGCTGCGCTTGCGCGGGCCTACGTTATGTATTGGTCACTAACGCATCTATCGCCGCGATAACAGTACTTCTCGCGCTGCGAAGATTACATACATAATCTTTATTATTTAGTTTCTGTTTCTCCACGTGTGTTATGCCAGCGGTGTTAAGGAAATATCGCTCGAAATCAATATTCACTAAAGGCATCGCGGCATTGATATGTCCACGTAGATAGCTATGGTAGCTTAATGGAATAATCAGTCTTGTTGATAAATCATCATAATAGTCATGTTGAATTATCATAAAATAAGGCTGGTAGTCCCGTGTTCTTTCTGAAGGGTTACGGTAAACGTCAAACTGAAAGCACATTAAATCCCTCCAAAGAAAGGATCGTCTGATAATAATCCCGCTTTAGCCGTAAATTCATTCATGGCTTTTATGAATTCTTTATCTTGCTGATGCTCTCGTCTTCGCGCCTCTGGTGTACGGGCCTCGCGGGAGACTCCACTCGCCATGCTCTCCCTTTTGCCATAGTCTTTGTTACGGTTTGGCTTCATTTTCAGCTCCTTTGTTGGTGCGGTCATTATCAACCGCAGCCAACAAAAAACAATACCGTATCCCCTGGTAATCTACATTCTGCGAGGCGTATTCCAGTAATTTCAGAACCGCTCCTCCACATACCGGAACGGATATTTTGTGGGTTTGACTTTACCAATTTTACGTTTCGGTAAATCAACCTTTTCGACGTGTATTTCTTTATAGGGGATCTGTGAAAGCAGGTGCGAAATAATATTCAGGCGCACGCGTTTTTTATCTTCTGAACGTGCCACAAACCACGGCGCCCAGGCGGTATCTGTCGCTTCAAACATGGCGTCGCGCGCGAGGGTATACTCGTCCCACAGGTTAAAGGACTTAATATCCATCGGCGATAGCTTCCAGATTTTACGACCATCGTTAATACGGTCGCGCAGGCGACGCTCCTGCTCTTTAGGCGTGACCTCCAGCCAGTACTTCAGCAGGATAATCCCGGCGTCCACCATCGCTTTTTCCATCACCGGCGCACCATCTAGAAACTTCTCAACCTGCTCGGGGGTGCAGAATCCCATTACCCGCTCGACGCCCGCGCGGTTGTACCAGCTGCGGTCGAAAATGACGATCTCCCCGGCGGCAGGCAGATGGGGAACATAACGTTGAAAATAGAGCTGGGTTTTCTCTTTCTCGGTGGGGGCAGGGAGGGCAACAACGCGAAACACGCGAGGGCTGACGCGCTCGGTTATCGCTTTAATGGTGCCGCCTTTACCGGCACCGTCGCGTCCTTCAAAAACAATACACACTTTTAGCCCTTTTGCGACGACCCACTGCTGGAGCTTAACCAGTTCAACGTGGAGGCGACGTAGCTCTTTTTCATACTCTTTGGTCTTCAGCACGGGTTTAACCAGGCTATCTACGCTCGCTTTGGTCACGGTCGCTGCTTTGGTTTTATTCTGCTTTGCGTTTCCCATGATAATTCTCATCTCCGGATCGGGTGATGTGCTTAGAAGGAACTAACACTTTGAAGTGTAATGCTGGCCTGCAACCTTCGCGGGAATTTTTGACATGTGTGTCAGATAAGCGTGTTTCTCTTCTGCAGGTAACGGGTTAGAATGGTGACAGATACTGTATGAATAAACAGGTTGGTGTGATGGCATTGATTTTTGAGGGCGAAAAAATCGATCGTACTCGTTTTACCGGCGAGAAAATAGAGAATGCAATCTTTCGTAACTGCGACTTTTCCGGCACGGATTTAACCAGCACGGAGTTTATTGGCTGTCAGTTCTATGACCGGGAAAGCCAGCAGGGCGGTAAGTTTACTCGGGCGCAGCTTAAAGATGCTATTTTCAAAAGCTGCGATTTATCGATGGCGGATTTCAGGCATTCGAATGCATTAGGCATCGAAATTCGTGAATGCAGGGCGCAAGGGGCTGATTTTCGCGGGACCAGTTTTATGAACATGATCACTACGCGTACCTGGTTTTGCAGTGCTTACATAACAAAAAGCAACCTGAGCTATGCCAATTTTTCGAAGGTGGTTCTGGAAAAATGCGAGTTGTGGGAAAACCGCTGGAACGGTGCGCAAATACTCGGTGCCACCTTCAGCGGCTCGGATCTGTCGGGGGGCGAGTTCTCCTCTTTTGACTGGCGGGCGGCCAATTTTACCCACTGCGATCTGACCAACTCAGAACTGGGTGAACTGGACGTGCGCGGTATTGATTTGCAGGGTGTCAAACTGGACAGCTATCAGATTGCCCAGCTGATGGAGCGGCTTGGCATCGTGGTTTTGGGCTAGCGGTATTCACAACCTTACCTGAATTAATGGATTAACCTGCCAGCCAATGGATTTGAACTGGCTCACCATACAAGATTATTCAATAATGTCCGTCGCGTGTGATTAACCCGTGGTTGAAGTATGAAAAAAACAATTTTTTCGTTGGCGCTTGGCACATTTGGCCTGGGAATGGCCGAATTTGGCATTATGGGCGTGTTAACCGAGCTGGCACATGACACCGGTATTTCGATTCCCTCCGCCGGGAATATGATCTCGTTTTATGCGTTCGGCGTGGTTATTGGCGCCCCGATTGTGGCGCTGTTCTCAGGCAAGTTTTCGTTAAAGACCACGCTGCTGTTTCTGGTGGCGATGTCCGCTGTCGGCAATGCCCTGTTCACGTTTTCCACGTCCTATTTCTGGCTGGCGGTGGGGCGGCTGATTTCCGGCTTTCCGCACGGGGCTATTTTTGGCGTCGGGGCGATTATCCTGTCTAAAATTGCGCCACCGGGCAGGGTGACGGTCGCGGTGGCAGGGATGATCGCCGGTATGACCGTGGCCAACCTGATGGGCGTTCCGCTGGGGACCTGGCTCGGACATCAGTTCAGCTGGCGTTATACCTTTTTTCTGATTGCCGTGTTCGATGCGCTGGTGATCCTCTCGGTTCTGCTCTGGGTGCCGGACATCCGCGACACTTCAGAAATCAAATTGACCGAGCAGTTCCATTTTCTGAAAAAACCAGAACCCTGGCTGATTTTTGCCGCCACCATGTTTGGCAACGCCGGGGTGTTCGCATGGTTCAGCTTCGTTAAGCCGTTTATGGTCAACGTCTCCGGTTATTCAGAAGGGATGATGACGGCCATCATGATGCTGATGGGCCTTGGCATGGTGTTGGGCAATCTGCTGAGCGGTAAGCTCTCGGGACGCTTTAGCCCGCTGCGCATTGCGGCCACCACCGACATGGTGATTGTCGCCTCGCTGCTGCTGCTTTTCGCCTTTGGTGAACTGAAAACGGCCTCGCTGGTCATGGGCTTTATCTGCTGCGCCGGGCTGTTTGCGCTCTCTGCGCCGCTACAAATTCTGCTTCTGCAAAATGCGAAGGGCGGTGAGATGCTGGGGGCGGCAGGGGGACAGATGGCGTTTAATCTCGGCAGTGCGATTGGCGCGTACTTTGGCGGGATGATGATTGTCCTCGGCTTTAGCTGGCGTTACGTCACGCTGCCGGCGGCAATACTCTCTTTCTCGGCCATGAGCGCACTGCTGATCTACGGTCACCTGCGGGCGAGGCGGGCTCAGGCTAACGCTCGCGCGCTAGCCTGACAGATTTCAGGCAAACCAGGGCTCGCCCAGGGTCAGCATCAGGCGGTTGGCCCAGGCGAAGAACGCGGCGGACTGCACCAGATCAAGCTGCGCTAAGGTATCCAGCCCCTCTTTTTCCAGCGCGGCAAGGTGCAGCGGCGTGGCGGCAGGCGGCGTGACCGACAGCGCCGCCGCAAAATCGATTTCCGCCTGCCAGCGTGCGGATTGCCCCTCGCTCAGGGACCGCCCCGGCCTCACGGCCAGCAGGGCCTCTACCGCCGCGTCATCCTTTGACAGCTGGCTGGCTTTACGCGCATGGACAGATGCGCAGTAAATGCAGCCGTTGATTTTACTGGCGACCGTTGCGGCCAGCTCGCGCTCGGCGCGCGGCAATCCCCCCGATGTATAAAAAATTCCTTTATCCGTTAGCGTGCGCTGTTCAAGCACCGGCAGGTTGCGCCCCAGCAGGCGGAAATAGTCGGAATCGGTGTGGCCAAACTTCGCCAGTATAGCAACCTCGTCATCACGAAAATCCGCCAGCGGTTTGGCGGCGATCCACGGCTCCCAGCCCAGTTCCTGCTGGGTGAAGGCGACGGGAGCCGCCTTTCCGGTGGCCGTGGTGGCGGTCGTGTGCCAGACGCCTGCCGCCACCGGCGCATCGCTTTTGGCGACGGCTTTGTCGTTCAGCAGCCGCAGCCCGGTGATGAGTCGGCTCTGGAAGCTGACAAACGCGATAAGCTGCGCCAGGGTCACGATGCCTTCCTTGCTCCATCCCGCCTGGGTCAGCGCCCTTAACGCTGCGGGCGTCGCTTCGACGGGGGAGAACGTCAGCAGGCGCGCGAAGTTCAGCGCCGGGGTCAGACGGTCTGAGGTCGGGTCTGCCAGGCCAAACCCCGCATAGTGCGCGGCCAGCGCCTCCGCGTTATGCCACCTCGCAACTTTTGCCGCGACGGCGAAGCGCTCGTCCAGCGCAAAATCGCTATCCTGCTGAGTGAATAAGATTTCGTAGCTGCCCTGCGCGTGGCGCGTGGCGGCATCACGCGTGGCGCGCGCCTCTGCCAGAGGGGAACCGGGTTTAATTTCCGCCAGCTCGGCGAGAATGTCGTGACTTAATGACATAGGTATCTCCTCAATGGATATGGGGGGCAATATGTTCGGCGATCAGTTCGATGGAGCGCAGCGTGTCGCGATGGGTGGGCTCGACCGAATGGACCTGGAATGAGATATCCGTGGCGCGCCTGAGAATAGAGTCAGCATTCAGGGAATGCAGCACCGTATCGGGCGAACCAATATGCGCGTCAAACTGACGGCGATAATCGGTGACGTTGTCACCTTTAACCGCGTGCCCGGCAGCGCGATGCTGCCGGGCCTGTTTCGTGAGGCCCGGCGTCGCGACCCTGAGCGCATAGTCGTCGCTGTCGGCGACGAACGCCGTACGGGAGGCCAGAATGCGCGGTGCGATGCCCTCAGGCAGCGCATCGAGGTAGGCATCCACAATCGGGTTCTGGATCTCGTCGAGCGTTAAATCCAGCCGATCTGCCGGGCGCGGCTGCGTGCGGGAGAGCATTAAACCGTGTCCGGCCCGGGCGGCGCGAACGGCACCGTCAACAGAGAAGGTGGCAATCCAGATACGGTCGGCAAGCTGTGGCGCAGGCGGGTAAAGGTGGTTATCCGGATGGGTCAGCGAATCCCCGCGCCAGGCGCTTTGGATCACATGCAAATGGTCAGCAAACGCCGCGCCGCGCTCCTCAAACGTCAGGCCGAACGGCAGAAATGAGGTCGGTGTGCCGCCCGAACCAAAACCGACCTCAAGACGGCCATTGGCGAGTAAATCGAGCACGGCGGCATCTTCCGCGACGCGCAGCGGGTTTTCCATCGGTAGGGTAATGATGGCCGTGCCCAGGCGGATGGTTTCGGTATGCGCGGCTACGTGCGCCAGAAACAGCAGCGGTGACGGCAGGCCGCCTTCACTTTCGTGGAAGTGGTGCTGGGCAATCCAGGCGCTGTCAAAACCGTGGCGTTCGGCGTGGCGGATCTGTTCTGTTGCCAGACGATAGCGCTCCTTCGGCGCAGCGTCGTCAAGCAGGCGGGGGAAAAAAC
>NZ_QFXN01000021.1:0-8551 GCF_003144775.1 Enterobacter sp. CGMCC 5087
GGCGTTTTCGCGTCATGCGAACTCCTCCGTAGCGGGTGAAAAATGGGGAATGGCGTCAATCAGCTCGCGGGTATAGTCGTTCTGCGGCGACGCGAATAAGGTTCCGACATCGCCCTGTTCGACCACCTGACCGCTGCGCAGCACCGTGACGCTGTGAGCGATCCGGCGGACGGTAGACAGATCGTGCGTGATAAAGAGGTAGGTCAATCCCAGCTGCTGCTGCAGCTGCTGAAGCAGAGCCAGGATCTGCGCCTGCACGGTGACGTCCAGCGCGGAGGTGGCTTCGTCCAGCACCAGAATGGTCGGTTCCAGGATCAGCGCCCGGGCGATGGCAACGCGCTGCCGCTGTCCGCCTGAAAGCTCCCGGGCGGTGCGGCTCAGGAGTTCGACGGGCAGGGCAACCCGCTGCGCCACGGTCTCCACCCGGACCTTTCGCTGCGCCTTACTGAGGCGAGAAAAGTTCTTCAGGGGCTCTTCGATGATGTCAAACAGCGTCTGACGCGGATCGAGAGAGGCAAACGGGTTCTGGTAGACAAACTGGATCTTCTGGCGCAGCTGACGGCGGGCCTCGCGGCTGAGCGCGGTGGCATCAATATCATCAATGATGACCTGTCCGCTGTCGGCTTGTTCAAAACCCAGCAGAATACGGGCGAGGGTGGTTTTCCCGGAGCCGGATTCACCGACCAGTGCATGCGTGCTGCCGCGCCTGACGTCAAACGTTACCCGATCCAGCGCCTGAAGCTGATGACCTTTGCCCAGGGAGAATTGCTTGCTGATGGCCCGGGCGCGAATGGCCGGGGACGCGAGCGGGAGACCAGCCACCGGGGCGATGGTCAGGCGCTGGCCCTGGAGATCGCTCAACAGCTGGCGGGTGTAGGCGTGCTGCGGCGTGCGGACGATATCGGCGGTGCCGCCGTGCTCCTGAACCTCACCGTTGCGAAACACCAGCAGCCTGTCCGCGCGCTGTGCGGCCAGCGCCAGATCGTGGGTGACAAACAGAACGGCGGTACCCGATTCCCGGCGCAGGATATCCAGCAGATCGAGAATGCGTTTTTGCACCGTCACATCCAGGGCGCTGGTGGGCTCATCGGCAACGATCACGTCCGGACGCAGGGCAATGGCGATGGCAATCAGCACGCGCTGTTTCATCCCGCCGGAGAGCTGATGGGGATACTGCGTCATGCGCTGTTCGGGATGGCTCAGGCCGACCTTTGTCAGCAGGGCGAGCACCTGCTCGTCGCGCTCGGCGCGGGTCACCTTCTGGTGGAGCTGAATGATTTCTCCGACCTGCGCACCGATGGTTTTCACCGGGTTGAGCGAATTACCCGGATCCTGCGGTACCAGGCTAATTCTCGCTCCGCGAAGGGTATCGAGACGCTTTGCGGACCATCGGCTAATCTCCTCGCCGTTGAGCGATATTTTTCCCGCATCGCGCCGGGCGTTGTCAGCCAGCAGACCAATGATCGCCTGCGCCGTGGTCGTTTTGCCGGACCCGGATTCGCCGACAAACGCCAGCATTTCCCCTCGTCCGAGCGTGAAGCTGACGTTATGCACCACCTCTCGCCACTGGCGCGCGGTACGGTAGCTAATCGTCAAATTTTCCACTGAGAGCACGGTCATTAGCGACCTCCGCTGAACTGTTGGCTGATACGGTTGGTGGCCAGCACTACGGCGATGACGACCACGCCGGGGAAGGTGGTGAGCCACCAAGCTGTAGAGAGATAGTTACGGCCTTCGGCAATCAGTAAGCCCCATTCCGGCACCGGCGGCGGGGTGCCGTAGCCGAGAAAGCTCAGCGTGGAGAGCGCCAGGATGGCCTGACCAAACTGCAGCGTGGCAAAGGCGAGGACGGCGGTTAACGCGTTGGGCAGGATGTGTCGCCACAGCACGGCGAAAAACGTCCCGCCGCTGCCGAACGCCGCCTCGACGTAATCCGTGTGGCGGATGCGCACCACTTCACCGCGCGCGAGGCGGGCGAAGCTGGCAATGGAGGCAACGCCGACGGCAATCGCGGCGTTAACGGTGCCAAACCCAAGCAGAATAATCACCGTCAGCGAAAGCAGCAGAGACGGGATGGACAGCAGTACGTCTACGAAGCGCATCAGCAGAGACTCGACGCGTCCAGCGAACGCCCCGGCGATCACCCCTAAACCGGTACCGACCACCAGCCCCATCGTGACGGCGGCCAGCGCCGCGCTCAGGGAATGGGAGGCGCCATAAACGATACGCGTGTAAACATCGCGGCCAAGCTGATCGGTCCCGAGCCAGTGACCGGCCTGCGGTGCCAGGCGCTGCGCCCCGGCGATGCCCTCAATCGGGCTGTAGTGGGTTAACAGGCCGGGCGCTACGGCGGCAAAAGCGGCGAGAATAATCACCCCCCATGCCAGCCACAGTCCCGGCTGCCATTCCACTCCCTGCCACGCTGGAACGCGTTTTCGCGCTGCGGCCGCGTAATCGACCAGACTCATGATGCACCTCCGGTAACGGTTTGCAGACGGGGATCCAGCAGCGGCATCAGCAGATCCACCAGCAGATTGATCAGGACAAAACCGAGGGCGGAAATCATCACAACCGCCTGAAGTACGGCGATATCCTGATTATTCACCGCCTGCTGGGTCAGCTGCCCGAGCCCGCTGCGGCCAAAAACGGTTTCGGTGATCAGCGCCCCGGCAATCAGCTCGCCCAGCAGCAGCCCGGCAATGTTCAGGACCGGCAGCAGGGCGTTGCCGGTAACGTGGCGCCACAGGACGGCGGTTTCACTCAGCCCTTTGGCCCGGGCGACGGCGACAAACGGCTGCGTCGCCACCTGGTCCAGGCTGCGCATCAGAATTTGCGCCAGCGGGGCGGAAATCGGGATCGCGACGGTCACGATCGGCAGGATCAGCCCCTGCAGCGGCGTCGGGTTAATCACCGGGATCAGCCGCAGCTGAAAAGAAAAAAGCTGGATGAGGGCTATCCCCAGCCAGAACGTGGGTAAGGAGATAAACAGGACCGGCAGAGACTGAAGGGTATTGCTCAGCCAGCGCAGACCCGGCAGACGTGATGCAAAGGCCAGCGCAAAGGCCAGCAGGACCGCGAGCACAAACGCGGGCAGGGCGAGGCTCAGGGTATCCGGCAGATTGCTGGCAATCAGCTCGCTGACCGGCACGCCGGCCTGTAGCGAATAGCCGAAATCTCCGCGCAGCATCGCCAGCAGCGTGTGGCCGTATTGCTGCCACAGCGGGCTGTCCGCGCCGTAGGCCACGCGCATCTCCTCGATTTGCGCCGGGCTTAAGCCCAGGTCCGGGTTCTGAAATTTAATCAGCACCGCGTCGCCCGGCAGCACCTGGAGCAACACGAACGAGAGGGTAAAGGCGGCCCACAGTACCAGCAGCCCGTGCCCAAAGCGTTGAAGAAGTGCGTGGCGCATCGTCAGCTCCTCAGTGTTTCTCAATCCACGCGCCGTAGAACGACGGGCGGCCGACCGCTTCAAAACTGACGCCTTTCAGCCACGGCGCACCGGCAAAGACCTGCGGCTCTTCGAAAATCGGAATGACGTAGGCGTTATCCAGCAGGTAACGCTGGGCATCGCCGGTCAGCTGCAGGCGTTTTTGCGAATCAACCTCAGCGGAGATGTTCACCAGCAGTTCATTCAGCCTGTCGTCACGGAAGCTTTTGACCTTGTCGCTGGAGCCGCCTTTTTGCAGCAGCGCATCGCGGTTAGCCGGGTAGAACATGCTTTTCACCACGTCCGGATCGGCGCGGCCCACTTCGGAGACGGTTAACGGGGTTTTCAGCGGATCAAGGTTATCCAGCGTGCGGCTGCCTGCGTCTCCGGCTTTGACGCTCAGCGCCACGCCCACCTGTCGCCACTGCTGGGCAACCAGCTGCAGAACCTCTTTGTTTTGCGGCTGCGGCAGGGATTCATACACCGTCAGCGCCAGACGTTGGCCGTCTTTGGCGCGGATCCCGTCGCCGCCTGCTTTCCAGCCCGCCTCGTCCAGCAGCTGGTTGGCTTTTGCCGGGTCAAAGGTCAATTTGTCGCTGAGATCGACAAAGCCAGCGGCGGAATCGGCAATCACCGACTTCGCCTGCGGATAGTTGGCCGAGAAGAGGGTCTCAACCACCTGTTTTGCATTGGTGGCATGCAGCAGCGCCTGGCGCACGCGAATATCGGAGACCAGCGGGTTATCCGGACGGAAGCTAATGCTGTCGTTCACCCCGCGGGTCGGGGCGGCGTAGATTTTATAGCCCTGATCGGTCGCCTGCTTTTCGTCATACGCCTGCACCTGGCGAATAAAGTCGGCCTGACCGGCCAGCAGGGCGCCGACGCGCACGCTGTCTTCCTGAGTCACGATAAACTTGATGCCATCAAGATTGGCTGGCCCCTGTTGCGCCAGGTTTTTCGGCCCCCACTGGTAGTCCTTACGTGCTTCCAGCGTCACTTCGCGACCCAGCTTCTCGTCCTTCACCACAAAGGGGCCGGAACCGATGATGTGGCGTGCATATCCCAGCTCTTCGAAGTTGCGCTTCAGCGTGCTGAGCGAGACCAGACCCGAGCCAATGGTGGCGGTGCCCTGCAGGAACCCCGGCGACGGTTTTTTGAAGTAGAACTTCACGGTCAGCGGGTCGATGACTTCGCTGCGATCGTAGTTATTGATCACTTCTGACACCGGCAGGCGCTGCGCCTTATTGCCTGAACCGTAGGTATCAAAGTTTTTCGCCACGGCGTTGGCGTCCAGCGGCGTGCCGTCGGAGAAGGTGATGCCGGGACGAAGCTTAAAGGTGTATTCGGTTTTATCGGCGTTGGTGGTCCAGCTTTCTGCCACCCAGGGTTCGACCTGCAGCGTCTTTGGGTTCTGCCACGTCAGCTTGTCGGTGATTTGATTCAGAATGCCGCCGTTCGGGTAAAAGCCGCCGGCAGGCGGATAGAGGTTGGTGTGCGCCTGTTGCTCCAGATAAATCAGCGTGCCGCCTTTAACAGGCGCATCCGCGGACCAGGCGGCGGTGGTCGTCAGAATCAGCGCCGTCAGCAGCGGCAGACGAAATGGGGTTTGCATGGTGAATTCCTTTGTTATCTTCTTGTTAGCGTCGGATTCATCATCGGGCGCAGGGGAAAACAAGGGAACAAAGGAATTAAGATAAGGATTGCCGGAAAATGGCTATAAAAAAACCGCTCCAGCGAGGAGCGGTAATGAAAGATGAACGATTATGAACGTAGGTCGATCACCATACGGCCACGGATCTGGCCCTGTTCCATCTCTTTGAAGATGGCGTTGATGTCCTCGATCGGGCGCATCGTGACTTTCGGCACGACTTTACCTTCAGCGGCGAACTGGAACGCTTCCTGCAGATCCTGACGGGTACCGACCAGCGAACCTACCACCTGGATGCCGTCCAGCACCAGACGCGGAATGTCGAGGCTCATCGCTTCAGGCGGCAGGCCAACCGCGACCACGCGGCCACCGGCACGCACGGCGTCAACGGCTGAGTTAAAGGCCGCTTTTGCGACGGCAGTAACGACTGCTGCATGCGCGCCGCCGGTTTTCTCCTGCACAATTTTCGCGGCGTCTACGCTGCGGGAGTTGATGGTTAAATCCGCACCCATGCTGGCCGCCAGCTTCAGCTGTTCGTCGTTAACGTCGAGAGCGATGACTTTGGCGTTAAAGACGTTTTTGGCGTACTGCAGCGCAAGGTTGCCCAGACCGCCCAGACCATAGATTGCGATCCACTGGCCCGGTTTAATACCCGATACCTTCACCGCTTTATAGGTGGTGACGCCGGCGCAGGTGATGCTGCTGGCCGCAGCGGATTCCAGACCGTCTGGCACTTTTACGGCGTAGTCTGCGGTGACGATGCACTCTTCCGCCATGCCGCCGTCAACGGAGTAACCGGCGTTTTTCACGTCGCGGCACAGGGTTTCGTTGCCGGTATTACAGTATTCGCAGTGGCCGCAGCCTTCGAAAAACCAGGCCACGCTTGCGCGATCGCCGACTTTCAGCGACTTCACGCCTGGGCCGACTTCTTTTACGATACCAATCCCTTCGTGGCCCAGGATAACCCCGGTTTTATCGCCAAAATCACCGTTCTTCACGTGGAGATCGGTATGGCATACGCCACAGCATTCCATCTTCAGCAGGGCCTCCCCGTGCTTTAGCGGGCGTAGGGTTTTTTCAGTGACATTAACCTGATGATCCTGAGTGACAACAGCAGCCTTCATGTGTATCTCCTTGTTCATGATGAGTATCTGCATAGCAGGTGTAATACCCCTCAAGGATTAGTGGTTTGGCGCTGTAATGCAAGGCAACGGCAACATAATGTCATTATTTAATCCATTTTCAGAATAAGAATACGGCGTTCCTCTAATAATTTAGGGGGAAAATACTGGCCCGACGAGAGACTCGCCGGGCGCAGACTTACAGCTGTGCCTCTATCTCCTCTATCTCTTTACGCCATTGCGCCTGCAGATGCGGCTTTTGATGCTTCGGCTTACGCGCCAGATCGTCTTCCAGCAGCGTTTCCAGCGCGACCAGGCGTTCGAGCAGATCGTCATACGGCGAGGATTGAACCGTCGCCGCGTCGATGGCGGGCGCGGTGGATGTCGCCAGCCCCGCGCTTTCACGCAGGCGCTCAAACACCGCTTCTGCATCGTGCCACTCGCTCAGCTTTCCCTCTTCAATCAGCCAGAAACGGTTGCAGCTTTGGCAAATTAGCTGACGATCATGGCTGACCAGCAGGACGCCGCCTTCAAACTGCTGAAGGGTTTGCGCCAGCGCCTCTTTGCCTTCCATGTCGAGGTGGTTTGTCGGCTCATCCAGCATCAGCAGGCTGTAGCGGGCAAGCGTCAGGCCAACGAACAGCAGGCGCGAGCGCTCGCCGCCGCTGAGCGTGCTGACCGTTTGCCCGTGACGCGCCCACGGGAAACCTGCGCTTATCAGTGCCATTTTGCGGTTCTGCGGATCCGGTGCGAAAGGCTCCAGCGCGTCGAGCAGCGTGGCGTTGTCCGCTAGCTGGTGAAGCGTCTGGTCGTAATAGCCTGGCGACACGCGCGGATGGATTTTCAACCCGCTTTCTGCGGACTCATCGGCAAACTGTTGCCAGATGAGCCTCATCAGCGACGATTTGCCGCAGCCGTTACGACCGACAATCGCCACGCGATCGCCGCTTTTTAGCCGCGCCATTTCGATGCTGAACAACGCCGGCAGGCCAGGTGCAGGAGGCACGTCGAGGTTTTCCATTTCCAGCAAACGGTCGGCCCGCAGCGCGTCGCCGCGCAGGGTTAACGTCCACGGGCTGCCTGCCGTGAGCGCCGTCTGGCTCTCCTTCAGCCGTTCGACCTGTTTTTCCATCTGTTTGGCTTTGCGGGCCAGGTCTTCGTTGTCGTAAACCTTGCCCCAGGTCGCCAGCCGCTTCGCGCTGGCGGTCACGCGGTCAATCTCCTTTTGCTCCGCCTTGTGGCGCTGCGCGTCGCTTTCATCCTTTGCTTCAAGCGCCTTGCGGGCGGCCGTGCAGGGAAGGGCGAAGTAGTGCAGCGTTTTATCGCGCAGGATCCAGCTGCCGTTGGTGACGGCATCCAGCAGCTGTCGGTCGTGCGAGACCAGCACGAAGCTGCCTGACCAGTTCTGTAGAAAATGTTCCAGCCAGAGCATGGTCGGCAAATCAAGGTGGTTGCTGGGTTCATCGAGCAGGAGCAGATCCGGGTCGTGAATCAGCGCCCGCGCCAGCAGCAGGCGGGTGTGCTGCCCGCCGCTCAGCGTGGCGGATTGCAGCGCCATATCCTGAGGCGTGAAGCCCATGCCTGCCAGCAGCGTTTCAGCTTTCCAGCGCAGGCTATCACGCTCGGCTAAAGGCAGCTGTGCGAGTACTGCATCCAGCATGGTCAGCGGGAAAATGGCGTCCGGGAGATGTTGCTCCACGCGCGCCATCAGGCAGTGCCCGGCCAGCGAGACCGTTCCGGCGGCGGGGGAATCCGTGCCGTCCAGCACCTTCAGCAGCGTACTTTTACCGCAGCCGTTGTCGCCCAGCAGGCCAATGCGGTCGCCTTTTTTCAGCGTAAAGGAGAGTGAGTCGAAGAGCGTGCCAAACGCCGTATCAACGCGTAAAGATTGTGCAGTGAGTAAAGTGCTCATTGTTGCTTACCCAAGAGTTACAGGCATGTTTATGCCTCGTCAAACATCGCTGACGATAACTCAGTAAGCCCGAGAGAAGGGATTTCAGGGGGTGGTGTCTTCGCTCAAGCAGAAGTTATCGCAGCACGATACCGATAACGCTTGAGCTGGTGCGATCACCAAATGTATGTGAAACATTGAAAATTTCACGATACAGCATAATTGGCCTCCTTATATATTCAGTAGGTTAATGGATGAAGGGAGTGTAGCGGGGGAAAAGGGGTTTGGCTAGTGGGGGGCGAATCTAATTCCCTCTCCCTTTGGGAGAGGGTTAGGGTGAGGGGAACATACGGCTGTAGTGGTCATTCCGTTCACTTTATGTTCCTTGCTACTCTGTAACGACATGACCTGTGAACGTGCCAGGGTGGCTCAGTCGCCACCACCCTGGCGACCCGGGCTCCCGG
>NZ_QFXN01000022.1:0-37161 GCF_003144775.1 Enterobacter sp. CGMCC 5087
ATCGGGGACGGGCGGAGGCAACGTCCATGTAAAGCCCGCCCTCTCGGCGCATCCCTGCGCCTCGCCCCGGCCGGAAGGCAAACGCCTCAGCGATTTACAGCCGGACCAGGGTATCGCTGTAAGTCATCTATTTTCTGGAAGCAAGATCCATCGCTTCGGGTAGAGAAATTACTGTGGTTCCCTCTCCCACAGGGAGAGGGAACGGTCGGAGCGGATTAAATCGAGGTACGGCGATAGCTGCGGTATTCAGGCTTCCAGAAGTTGTCGTCGATGGCCTGCTGCAGCGCGTCGGCAGAGGTTTTCACCGCCACGCCCTGCTGCTGCGCCATTTTACCTACCGCAAACGCGATAGCGCGCGACACCTTATGTATGTCCTTCAGCTCCGGCAGCACCAGCCCTTCACCGTTGTTGACCAGCGGCGAGTAGCCCGCAAGGGTTTCGCTCGCCGACATCAGCATCTCATCGGTAATGCGGGATGCGCCGGAAGCGATCACGCCCAGCCCAATGCCCGGGAAGATGTAAGAGTTGTTGCACTGGGCGATCGGATAGATTTTATCCTTCCACACCACCGGGTCGAACGGGCTGCCGGTGGCGACCAGGGCGTTACCTTCGGTCCAGGCGATGATGTCCTGCGGCGTCGCTTCCACGCGGGAGGTCGGGTTGGAAAGCGGCATCACGATAGGGCGTTCGCAGTGCTTGTGCATCTCGCGAATGATCTCTTCGGTGAAGAGGCCGGTTTGCCCGGAAACGCCGATCAGAATATCCGGCTTCACGTTGCGCACCACGTCCAGCAGGGAAAGGACTTCGTTGTCGGTATCCCAGTTTTTCAGGTTCTCGCGCTTCTGCACCAGCTTGTTCTGGAACGGCAGCAGGTTCGGCATAGCGTCGGTCAGCAGGCCGAAACGGTCAACCATAAAGACGCGGGAGCGGGCCAGCTCTTCGCTTAAGCCTTCGCGCTGCGTCTGGGCGATGATCTGCTCGGCGATGCCACAGCCCGCAGAGCCTGCGCCCAGGAAGACGATTTTCTGGTAGCTCAGCTGGCTGCCGGCTGCGCGGCTGGCGGCGATAAGCGTACCCACGGTCACGGCTGCGGTGCCCTGGATGTCGTCGTTAAAAGAGCAGATCTCATCGCGATAGCGGTTCAGCAGCGGCATCGCGTTTTTCTGCGCGAAGTCTTCAAACTGCAGCAGAACGTCCGGCCAGCGGTGCTTCACGGCCTGGATGAAGTCGTCGACAAACTGATAGTACTCGTCGTCGGTAATGCGCGGATGGCGCCAGCCCATATAGAGCGGATCGTTGAGCAGCTGCTGGTTATTGGTCCCGACGTCCAGCACCACCGGCAGGGTATACGCCGGGCTGATGCCGCCGCAGGCGGTGTAGAGAGAGAGTTTACCGATTGGGATCCCCATCCCGCCAATGCCCTGGTCGCCGAGGCCGAGAATACGTTCGCCGTCGGTCACCACAATCACTTTGATATTGTGGTTTGGCACGTTCTGCAGAATATCGTCCATGTTGTGACGGTTCTGATAGGAGATGAATACCCCGCGTGAACGACGGTAGATCTCTGAGAAACGCTCGCAGGCCGCACCCACCGTCGGGGTGTAGATCACCGGCATCATCTCTTCGAGATGATTCTGCACCAGGCGATAGAAGAGGGTTTCATTGGTGTCCTGAATGTTGCGCAGGTAGATGTGCTTGTCGATTTCGGTTTTGAAACCCTGATACTGGATCCACGCGCGCTCCGCCTGTTCTTCAATGGTTTCAACCACTTCGGGCAGTAAACCCAGCAGGTTAAAGCTGCTGCGCTCTTCCATGCTGAAGGCGCTGCCTTTATTGAGCAGGGGGAATTCGAGTAAAACCGGTCCGGCGTATGGGATGTATAAGGAACGATGTTTTTTCAGTTTGTTGTCCATGTCACTCACTCTTTTTATGAAGATCCGTCCCTGACACTGCTGTTTGTCATCTTTCTGGCCTGTGCGATGGGGTGCGGTCAGGCGGTATTATAAAGGAGCTAAATATTAATTACCGCAACACATAAACAAAAACACCATCGGGATTACCGATGGTGTCCTGGATCTCAGTCTGGAACTTACTTGCCGGCGTGGCGTTTTCTGCCGGTGGCGTGAGTGACCTGCGTTTCATGGTCGCCTTCAATCACCACTTTACGCTGATTAGAAAGCTTGTAGTTCAGTCCCAGAATATGGCGTGCCTGACGGTTCGATTTCATGTTAACTCCTCAATCCTGTTGATAGTTTTAAGGACCAGTTTGCTTACGCAAACGAAATGTAACCCCTTAGGTTGCAGATCCAGCTTAGCAGGTTTTTACAAGGGTGCGTTTTGCCCGCTGACGACGTAGTTAATGGTCTGCTGGTAGATGTCACTGAGGATGTCATTATCCGTGGATTCCACCCATTTGGTCAGTTCCATCAAAATGTCATCTTCAGTCACAGCACCGTGCTCGGCGTGAAGACCCTGCGCAATCGCGTTAACGAGTTCAGGTTGTGCTGCTGCAGTATTAGCCGGGTAATAAGTAAACATGCTGCCTCCGTGTCGTTGTCTGTTTAATGGTACGGCTCGCAAAAAATTTAATTCATAAACAGAATGGCAAATATTTTCCCGGTTGTGGTTCAGATTCATCTTAGAAATAAAAATGACATAAGTGCATGCTTTTATGCGCTTTTAAAAGATGTGGCTATATCTACGGGTAACGGCGGGGATATTTTGTCGGGGCTCCTGCTATCGCGGAAATATAGCAGGAGCCGTTTTTAAATTACCACTTCATTTCGCCAGTGTTCACTTTGGCGCTTAATTCCAGCGAGCTTTCATCAGCCAGGCCTGGATACTGTTTTTTTAGGGTATTGATAACGCCTGCGGAATCTTTATGCGCGGCTAAAGCCTTTTCAAAGCGCTGCAGATAGTCGCGGGTAAAATCAACTGCGCCAGTGCCCGCTGGCGGGGTGCCCAGATAGTGCCCCGGGATGACGCGCTCAGGTTTGTGCGCGGTCATATTCTCCAGCGTTTCCTGCCACTGCTTGCGGCTTTCCGGCGTCTGGGTGTCTGCCGTCCAGACGTGAATACCCCAGGCTACCCCGGTGCCGCCAAGGATCGTTTTTGCTGACGGGATCCATACATAGGCCGCGTAGCTGTCTGGCTGCTCGATATCGACCTTTTCCCCGTCAACCATGAACGTGGTGGAGGCAAGCACCTGCGGGACAACCAGCTCCGTTGGCGCGCCGTCCTTCATCTGCGGCCCCCAGAAGGCGAGCTTGGCATCTTTGGTGGCTTTAATATGGTCAACCACATGCTGCGTGGCCACCACTTTGGCATTCGGGAAGGCTTTGACCAGCGGCTGCAGGCCAAAATAGAAATCCGGATCGCCGGAGGTGATCACAATCTTATTCAGGGTTTTACCGCTGCGGCGGATTTTTTCTACCAGCGCTTCGCCATCCTTCACGCTGAACTGCGCGTCAAACAGCACCGCCTCTTTCGGGCCGGAAACCAGCGTGGAGGAGACCGGGAAAATGCCTTTTTCCTGCGGGTTCCAGGTATCAATGGTTAACGGCGCGGCAAAAGCAGCCGGAGCGAAAAGGGTGGATAGCAGGGCAAGGTGAGTGAATTTCATGCTGTTGTCTCTGTTGTTCAGGAATGTGTCTATTGTACGGATATTCGCATTTGCCAGAATTCCTGAAACAAGACATGCTTAGTTTCATAAATCGAGCAAATGGAGCTTATATGGATCGCGTTATCGCCGCTCAGGTCTACAACCGGATATGCGAGCTGGGCAGTTTGAGCGCGGCGGCCCGCGCGTTGGGCATTTCCCGACCGATGGTGAGCCGCTACCTTGAACAAATGGAGAAATGGGCGGGAACGCGGCTGGTAAACCGCTCCACGCGCAAGCTGACGCTGACCGCGGCAGGGGAAAAGGTACTGCAAAAAACCCGGACGCTCTCGCAGATTTCGCAGGAAATCGAGGGCCAGTCGGAGAAAGATCTGCCGTCCGGCACGCTGCGCGTGGCCTGCGCCCATTTTACCGCCATGCACCTGATTGCGCCGGTCCTGCCCGGTCTGCTCTTGCGCTACCCGCAGCTGCGCATCGAGCTGGACGTGAATAACCACCCGGTCAGCCTGGTGGGGGAGCGCATTGATGTCGCCGTGCGCATTACCGACAACCCCGAACCCGGCATGATTGCCCGCCGGCTGGGGGAATGTCGCTCGGTGCTCTGCGCCTCGCCGGCGTATCTGGCACAGCACGGTATCCCCGTCAGCCCCGAAGAATTAGCGCAGCACAACTGTCTGCACTACAGCTTTTTTGCCGGGCAGTCCTGGCACTTTCTGACGCCGGAAGGGGAAAGCCTGAGCGTGGCCGTCAGCGGCAACCTGAGCGCCAGCATCTCTTCGCTGTTGATGGACGCGGCGATCAAGCACTGCGGTATCGCCATGCTGCCGGAGCGCGAAGCGCGTGCCGCGCTGGAACAGGGATTACTGGTGCCGGTGCTGGAGACGCTTGAGCCGAAAGCGCTTGCCATCCATGGCATTTATCAGTCACGGGAATACCAGCCTGCCGCGCTGCGCGTGTTCCTTGACGAACTGTCGCGCTACCTGGCATAAGAAGAGATTACTTCGCCTTTAGCCAGGGAGACGTCGTGCTCCAGAAAATAATATCGGCACCGAGATAACTTTCGCCGAAGCGGACAAATTCCGCTTTGGTGAACGGTTTGCCGGTCTGAGGATCCTTATAGGTCAGGGTCGGCTCCTGAACCGCCATGGCGATGAGCGGCAGCGTCTGTTTATTTTTATGGAAGAAGGGATAGGCATTCTTCATGTGTGCCTTGCGGTTGGGAACAATGTCCGGCCCACCCAGGCCGATATTGTTAGCGCTGGCGTACGCAAACAGACGCCCCATATAGTTGTGGTCATTATCCCATTCGCACGGCCAGAAGTTTACGTACTGTACGACATGTGATTTCTGAAAAGCCTTTCGTGCAAAGGCCAGGTTTTCCATTTCACCCGCGAAATAGCTGTCGCAGGTAAATCCGGCGGGCGGATTTTTTTCGTCGATATCAATGGCGGTTTCGGGCAGGTTTACCCCATACACCTTGCCATCAAAGCGTTTCGCGAGGGCGGCCAGCAACGCCTGGTAGCGCTGGCGCACGGCAGGATCCCACTGACGCGCCACCCATCCTGACCCGACCGGCTTGCCTTCGCCGGGGTTATCGAACTGCGGCGCAATCCCGCCACCGTACTTCGTGTCGTGCATCAGATAGTCCGGAACGTAGCGGGCGTCCGGCTCAAAGAAACGATCCTGGATTTGAATAAAGAGCTTTTTTCCGGCGGCCTCAACGCGCGCCAGATCCTGTTCAATCCGCGAGAAGTCATAGCTGTCCTTCTCGGGTTCCAGCAGGCGCCAGTTGTAAACGATCTGCACGCCGCCGATATCGCTTCGCGCAACGAGCGGAAACGCCGCGTCGAGATCGCCCGAGCTGGTATAAATAAAGTTCTCCGGCGTTTTCGCCAGTGAAGAGAGCGACAGAGCCAGCGTGGTGACGGCAACGGCCATCCTGATTTTTAGCGCCATATCATTATCCTTTTTGTCGGTACAGCAGGTGAAAGTCCCGGAATTGTCTGTGTTCCAGGGTGGGGCAGATGCGTAGTCTATACTTAACCCTTTGTAAGCCAAAAGGAGAGCAAGAATGACTATTCATAAGCACGGTTCGGCACACTGGTCTGGCGACATTAAGCGCGGAAAAGGAACGGTTTCCACCGAGAGCGGCGTTCTCAATCAGCAGCCTTATGGTTTCAATACCCGCTTTGAGGGTGAAAAGGGGACCAACCCCGAAGAGCTGATTGGCGCTGCACATGCGGCCTGCTTCTCGATGGCGCTGTCGCTGATGCTCGGGGAAGCGGGCTATACCGCCGATTCCATTGATACCACGGCGGACGTCTCTCTGGATAAAACCGACGGCGGCTTTGCCATCACTAAGGTTGCCCTGAAAAGCAAGGTGATCGTTCCCGGCATCGCCCCACAGCAGTTCGACGGCATTATTCAGAAAGCCAAAGCGGGCTGCCCGGTATCACAGCTCCTGAAGGCCGAGATTACGCTGGACTATAAGCTTAATTAACACCCCGCCGGGTTTTCGCCCGGCTATCCCTTCAGCGCGGCGGGGAACACCTCCGCCAGCCAGGCGATAAATACCTTCAGTCTGTGCGTCAAATGCCGGTTCTGCGGGTAAACCACATGAAACGGATACGCGGCAGGGCGCCAGTCGCCCAGGATCGCCGTCAGCGCCCCCGCCTGCAAATACGCCTTTGCCGAATACTCAAAGGTTTGAACGATCCCCAGCCCCGCTGCGGCAGCCGCCAGATGGGCATTACTTTCATTGACGCCGAGATAGTGCGGAATGTTGATCTCCAGCGCCTCGCCGTTCTGCCGGAAGCGAAACGGAAACGGCCGTCCGGTGACGGGAGAGAGATAGCTAATCAGCTTGTGGCCGTTGCGCAGCTCCTGCGGATAGGCCGGAACGCCGTGATTTTTCAGGTAACCCGGCGTCGCGCAGGTGACCATTTCGGCGTTACCGAGATGACGGGCGATGAGGGTCGAGTCGTCCAGCGGACCGCCGCGGATCACGCAGTCTACGTTGCCGCTGATGAGATCGACCGGCCGGTCGGCCACGCCAAGGTCGATGCGGATCTCCGGGTAGCGCCGCATAAAGTCCGGAAGCAGGGGGATGAGCACGTCCCGGGCGGTGGAGCCGCCGACGTCAACCCGCAAATGCCCTTTTGGCGTCGCGCGGGAAACGCGAAACGAGGTGTCGATATCTTCGATATCAATCAGCACCCTGAGCGCTTTTTCATAGTATTCCATCCCTTCAGGCGTCGCGACCACCCGGCGAGTGGTGCGGTGCAGAAGGCGTATCTCCAGGTGCGACTCAAGCGATTTGACCAGCTTGCTCAGCGTGGCGATCGGCATATTCAGCGAGTCCGCCGCGCGGGTAAAGCTGCCGGACTCCACGACCCGCGTAAAGGCGCGCATCGCCATGAGCTGGTCCATGATGACCTCTGATTATTTCTGTATGTGAATAGTCATTTTCATTTTTGCCTGTTTTTCACTAATGCCGCAAGGGCTAAAGTTTGTTCAACGCGAGCGAAAGCGCGCACCGCAAACCCAACAAAAGGTAAATGACATGAACACGACTCTCTCAGGAAAAATCGCACTGGTCACCGGCGGCAGCACCGGTATTGGTCTTGCCACGGCGCAGGAGCTGGCGGCGCAGGGCGCGAAGGTGTACATCACCGGTCGTCGTCAGGCCGAACTGGACGCCGCGGTAGCAGAGATTGCTTCTGACGCAGTGGGCATTCGCGCTGACGTCTCAAAGCTTGCCGATCTGGATGAGGTTTATGCCCGTATAGCAAAAGAAGAAGGCCGTCTTGATATCCTGTTCGCCAATGCCGGTGGCGGCGATATGCTGCCGCTGGGCGCGATCACCGAAGAACAGTTTGACCGGATTTTCGGCACTAACGTTCGCGGAGTGCTGTTTACGGTGCAGAAGGCGCTGCCTCTGCTCTCCGCCGGATCGTCGATTATTCTGACCGGCTCGACGGTGTCCATTAAAGGGACGGCCAATTTCAGCGTCTACAGCGCCAGCAAGGCCGCCGTGCGCAACTTTGCCCGCTCGTGGGCGCTGGATTTGCAGGGCCGCGGGATCCGCGTCAACGTGGTGAGCCCGGGCCCGATCAAAACGCCTGGTCTCGGCGATCTGGTACCGGAAGAACACCGTCAGGGGCTGTACGACGCGCTGGCCGCCCAGGTACCGCTGGGGCGTTTAGGCGCGCCGGGAGAGGTGGGTAAAGCGGTGGCGTTTCTGGCCTCCGACGCGGCCAGCTTTATTAACGCCATCGAGCTGTTTGTGGACGGCGGAATGGCGCAAATCTAATCCAGACTGCGCCAGCAGCGCACATTACGGCCCTCGCGTGAGGGCTGTAGCGGCTGGGGACGTTCGCACCCCTGCGCTGCCATCGGACAACGGTCGCGGAAAAAACAGCCTTCGGGCAGATGACGGTTGCCGGGAAGCTCCGTTTTGCGTAAGGCCAGCGTTTCATCCAGCGGTTCACCGGTGCGGGGAACCGAGTCGAGCAGCAGACGGGTATAGGGATGGCGCGGCTCGCCAAGCACCTGTGCGGCGCTGCCCAGCTCCACAATCTGCCCAAGGTACATCACCGCCACCCGGTCGCTCATGTGTCTGACCACCGAGACGTTATGCGAAATTAACACGTAGGTCAGATTACGCTGCTGTTGCAGGGCCACCAGCAGGTTGAGGATTTGCGCCTGCACGGAGATATCCAGCGCGCTGGTGGGTTCATCAAGCACGATAATATCGGGGTTGGAGGAGAGCGCCCGGGCGATGGCGATGCGCTGACGCTGCCCACCGGAGAAGGCGTGCGGAAGCCTGTCGAGATATTCCGGGCGAATGCCCACCTGCAGCGCAAGATCCTCCGCCAGCTGACGGCGCTCGCGCTCGCTGCTGCGTTTTTGCACCCACACCGGCTCGGTGATGATGCGCCAGACCGGCAATCGCGGGTCGAGCGACGAGAGCGGATCCTGAAAAACCATCTGCATGCCGCCTGCGTGGTGCGCCCGCTGACACGCGCCGGTGCTGGGCTTAAGCATGCCCATCAGCAGCTGGGCCAGCGTGCTTTTCCCGCAGCCGGATTCACCGACAATGCCAAGCGTTTCCCCCCGACGGATCTGAAGATCGAGCCCGTTGAGGGCATGGACCTGTTCCGTTACCCGGCCCAGCCAGTTTTTGCGCGCCGCAAAGTTCACGTGCACGCTATCCAGTTCCAGCAGTACATCAGACATGGTGTTTCTCCCGTTGTGGATACCAGCAGGCAGCCTGTTGGCCTTCTGCGCCATTGGGCGCTAAGCGCGGCGTTTCGCTGCATTTCGCCCCGGCGGCAAAGCAGCGATCGCGGAAGGCGCATCCCTGCGGAAGCTGGCTGAGGTTGGGCACCGTGCCGGGGATGGCGGGAAGCAGGTCGCGCGGCTGGCCGTTTTCCGGCGCACAACGCAGCAGGCCGATGGAGTAGGGATGCACGGGTCGGTGGATCAGCGTTTGCGTGGCACCGCTCTCGATCACGCTCCCGGCATACATCACGTACATTCTGTCGCAGAGCTGCGACACCACGGCCATATCGTGGCTGATAAACAGCACCGAGGTCCCGCTGGCCCGCGCCTTGTGCTTCAGGAGGCGCAGCACCTGGAGCTGGACGGTGACATCCAGCGCGGTGGTCGGTTCGTCGGCGATGATCAGCTCCGGCTCGCAGGAGAAGGCAAGGGCGATCATCACCCGCTGGCGCATGCCGCCGGAGAGTTCAAACGGATAACGCTCCATGACCTGCTTCGCGTCCGGGATTTGCATCTCTTCCAGCAGGGTAATCGCCTTCTGCTGCGCCTCGCGCCGCGAAAGCGGCTGATGCTGGCGGATCACCTCCACCATCTGTTTGCCAATCCGCCGCGTCGGGTTGAGGGCGGTCATGGGCTCCTGAAAAATCATCGCCACTCTTGCACCGCGCCACTGGCGAAGCTGCTTCTCGGACGCCGTCAGGACGTTTTCGCCGAGTAACTTCACCTGACCGTGATGAATGCGGTAGCTCCCTTCCGGCAGCAGCCGCATAGCGAGCATGGCGGTCACGGATTTACCCGATCCCGACTCGCCCACCACGCCGACGATTTCGCCCCTGCCGATCTCCAGCGAGACGTGGTTCAGCGCGTGGACCTCACCGCGAAAAATCGGGAAGCTCAGGTGCAGGTCCTCAATACGTAATACCGGTTCGGTCATCACTGTTTTCCTCCCGATTTCGGATCCAGCAGATCGCGGATACCGTCGCCAAACAGGTTAAAGCCTACGGCGGTAATCAAAATCGCCGCACCGGGAAAGGCGCAGTACCACCACTGGTCCAGGACGTAGTTACGGCCAACGGCCACCATCGCGCCCCATTCGGCGGTCGGCTGCTGCGCGCCCAGGCCGATAAACCCCAGCGTGGCGGCCATCAGAATGGCGCTGCCAATGTCCAGCGAAGCCTGCACAATCAGCGGCGGAAGGGCGTTGCGCAGGATATGCCAGCGGATCAAATGCCAGCGGGACGCGCCAAACGTGCGGGCGGCCTGAACGTAGGTAAACTGGCGCACCACCAGGGTTTGCCCGCGCGCCAGGCGGACGTAAAACGGGATGCGGACAATCGCAATCGCCAGCATGGCGTTGAACAGGCTCGGCCCGAGCGCGGCGGCCAGCGCCATGGTCAGCACCAGAGAAGGTATCGAGAGCATAATGTCCATCACCCGCATGATGACGGCGTCGCCGCGCCCGCCCAGTACGCCGGACAGACAGCCCAGAAGCGAGCCGATGCCGCCCGCAATCGCCACCACCGCCAGCCCGGCGGTAATCGACTGCTGGCTGCCCGTCAGCACGCGGCTAAACAGGTCGCGTCCCACCTCATCGGTACCAAACCAGTGTTGTGCAGACGGCGCCTGCAGGCGGGCAGTCAGATCCAGCGCGTTCGGGTCATGCGGCACAATCCACGGCGAAGCCACCATCAGGAAGAGCATTGCAATCATAATGACGCCGCCAACGATCGTGAGCGGGCTTTGACGCAGCATCCAGAAAAGCTTTGCCCAGTTGATGCGTTGTCCGGCGGTTTTAGCCGGGGCGGGCGTTTCCTGCGTTAACATCATTCGGCACCTCCGCGCCCGATTCGCGGGTCAATCCACAGGTAAAGCAGATCGACCACCAGATTAACCAGCACGTAGGCCAGCGAAACGACGACGGCAAAGCCCATCACGGCAGGGAAATCGAGCGCCTGAATGGACGTCACCACCCAGGCGCCCATGCCCGGCCAGGCAAAGACGGTTTCGGTCAGCACGGCGCCGTAAAGCAGATCGCCCAGCGCCAGCCCGAGCACGGTAATGGACGGGATCATCGCATTCGGCAGAGCGTAGCGCAGGACGATGTACCAGCCGGGAAGTCCGCTGGCGCGCGCGGTGCGGATGTAGTCCTCGCTGAGCTGCTCCAGCATCGCCGAACGAACCTGGCGCGCCACGATCCCCAGGTGAACAAACGCCAGCGTCAGCGAGGGCAAAATCAGGTGCTGAAGCGCGTTGAAAAAGACCTCACCGTTGCCCTCCAGCAGCGCGTCCAGCAGATAAAACCCGGTGACGTGCGTCGGCGGATCGAGCCAGTCGTCCAGCCTGCCGCCGCCCGGGAGGATTTGCAGGTGCCCGTAGAACAGCACGATGACGCCCAGCCCAAGCCAGAAGGCCGGCGTGGAGATCCCGGTCATCGCCATTAAACGCACCAGGTGATCCAGCCAGCGGTTGCGGTACACCGCCGACAAAATCCCAAGCGGCACGCCGATGACCAGCGCCAGCAGCAGAGAACAAAAGGCCAGCTCCAGCGTGGCGGGGAAAAAGGCCTTCAGGTCTTCCGCGACCGGGCGTCCGGTACGGATGGACGTGCCTAAATCACCGTGGGCCAGAGCGTCCACGTAGCGGCCAAACTGAACATACAGGGGCTGGTCCAGCCCTAGCTGCTGGCGGATGTTCTGCACGATCTCGTCGCTGGCGCGGTCGCCAGCCAGCAGACGGGCCGGATCGCCGGGGATCAGGTGTGAAATAATAAAGGTGATAATACAGACACCGGCCACCACCAGGATTAATCCCCAGCAGCGCTGGCGCACTATGCTCCAGAACGTCATACGCTTTCCCCCGGCGAGAACCGTTATTTGCTCATGGTGGCGATGTTGAACACCTGCTCGAGCATCGGATTAAAGGTGAAGCCTTTGACCTCTTTGTTCATCGCCAGCTGGTAGTTTTTCTGGAACAAATAAACGTAGGCCGCCTCGTCGATAACCACCTTCTGTGCCTGCTGGTAATCTTTGGTGCGTTCCGCCTGGTCGGTGGTTTTCAGCGCGGCCTGCAGCAGGGAATCGACCTCTTTGTTCTCATAGAACGAGCGGTTGCCCGGCAGCCCTTTTTTGTCCGATTCGAACCAGTAGTTCATGAACATGTACGGGTCGGCAAAGTCCGGGCTCCAGTTGCCGATGGCAATGTCGTAATCGCCTTTTCCGACGCGGTCGCGCATGGTGGCGTTGGCCAGTTTTTCCAGCTTGACGTTAATGCCGATCTTGCCGAGGCTGGCCTGAGTGGAGAGGGCGATAGGCTCCCAGTTCGGATCGTTGTCCGAGTAGAGGAAGGTCAGGCTGGCGGGTTTGTCTTTGACCTTCTCCAGCGCCGCTTTGGCTTTGGCCTCGTCAAAGCTGTACTGCATTGCCGTGGCGTCAAAGCCCCACATACCTTCCGGGATCGGGCCGCGCATCTGCTTGCCGTTGCCGCTCAGAATGCCTTTCACCATCCCCTGGTAATCCGTCGCCCAGGAGATGGCCCGGCGTAAATCCACCTGATTGAGCGGCGCTTTACCGTTGTTGAGATAGAGGTAAGTCACGCGCAGGGACGGGTATTCCGCGACGGCGACTTTGCCTTCCTGCTTCAGCGCTGCGAGCTGATCGACCGGCAGGGAGTCGGCAATGTCCAGATCGCCGCGGGAAAGCTGCAGTCGGCGCGAGGCGCTCTCACCGATAATTTTCACCGATACGCGCTTAAAGTACGGCTTTTCACCCTGCCAGTGAGGGTTAGGGATCAGAATCAGCTGCTGGCCTTTCTGCCAGCTTTTCAGCATAAACGGCCCGGAACCGGCGGTGTTTTGCGCCAGAAAACCGCGCGCATCGTCCGCCGCATTGGCCTTCAGCACCGCCGGGTTAATGATGGACGCCCCGTCGTTTGCCAGCGTGTAGAGGAACGGCGCGAAGGGCTGGCTGAGGGTGAACTTCACCGTATGGTCATCGACGGCATCAACTTTCAGGTCTTTCGGGAAAGCTTCAGACGGCCCCTGGCCGAGCTTCAGCAGGCGCTCAAAGGAGAGTTTTACCGCCTCGGCGGTGACCGGCGTACCGTCGGAAAATTTCGCGTTATCCGCCAGGGTAAAGGTCCACTCTTTCTGGTCCTCAGACGCCTTCCAGCCCGTCGACAGATCGCCTTCCACCTCGGTAGAGCCCGGCTTGTACTTGACCAGACGCTGGTAGGACGGATAGGTGACGGTCCAGTCGTTGTTATCAATGGTGATGGCAGGGTCGAGCGTTTGCGGGTCGGCGGCTTTACCGATCGCCAGCATGTCTTTCGGGACGGCAGCCAGCGCCAGAGGGGCGCTCAGGGCGAGCGTGGCAGCGATCAGAGTCGAGACAAGCGATGTTTTCATTGCAGTGCTCCAGGTTTAAAGAGAAGTGTGCGTCAGGGGAAAACAGGCAAAACGGTCGTCAAGCAGCGGGTAGCTGGCGGCGTTCGGCAGTTCGAAGTGCCACCATTCGCTGCTGATACCGACAAAACCACCGCCGAACATGATGGCGTTCAACAGAAGACGGTTGCGCTGGGCGTGCGGCGGCACGGAGGGGTGATACGGATGCGAGCGGTCGTGCATTTCGTCAAAACCGGCACCCATATCCAGCACGGCGTTATGTTCATCCATCAGGGTGACGTCGATGGCCGTACCTCGGCTGTGATTGGAGCCAATCGCCACGTCGACCACGTATTCCGGGTTCGGGCAGGCATCCCACAGCTGGGCCTGCGCCTGCTGCGGCCGATAGGCGTCGTAGACCACCAGCTTCAGCCCGGCCAGCGAGGCAATGCTGATGGCTTTTGCCAGCGCGGTGGCCGCGTCGGTATGCAGCAGGCACAGCGCCTCCTGATAGATCGGACGGCCGGTGATGTTGTCGGCGGCGGCGTACTTCAGATCGATATGCAGCGTGGGAAACGTCTTCGCCACATCAATCAGTTCACTCTCTTCGGGCATAGCTCCGCTCCTTTAGCGTTCGAATTGACCAAACTCTTGTTGTAATTGCCGGTTTACCGCCAGACGCGCCGGGAGCGCATCACCCAGCGCTTCCACCACGCCCGACAGCAGCAGGTTGAACAGACAGCTCACGGGGGCAAGCGAATCCCAGAAGTGACCGGTATCGGTTTTCACCTGCAGTAAATCCATCGGGTAATCCCGCGCCCACGGGCACCAGATATCGGTGATTAAGGCCAGCGGAATGCCTTTCTCGCTGGCGACGCGGCAGTACTGGCGGGCCATCGTGGAGTAGGTGCGCGTATCGGTCAGCACGACGTACGGGTGCGAAAACCCCGAGTTGAGGGATTCCACCCAGCTGCCGGAAGCGCCCTCCGAATAGCTCACGCGCGGGCGGAGGTACTCAAGGTGGCTAAAGAAGGCGTTGGCAATCCCGCGCGTGGACTGGATCCCCAGCACAAACACCGCATCGGCGTGGGCGAGGTTGTGCACCACCTGACGGAAGGCGTCCGTTTGCGCCAGCTGGTACACCTGCGTGATGGCATCCACTTCCAGCGACAGGGCGTGCTGAAGGCGGCTGGAAAGAGGGCGCTGCTGCTGCCAGGAGTCCAGCCGCTCGTTCATGCCCCAGGGCTGATACGGATCGCGCAGGCTCTTTTTGGCATCCTCCAGGTTGCGATACCCCAGCTTGCGCAGGAAGCGTCCGACGGTAATTCCGCTGGTCCCGCTCGCCTGACCGATGCTCTCCGCCGTTTCAAACGGGATTTGCGCCGCGTGCGCCAGCAGCCAGCTTCCGACCCGCTTTTCGCTGGGCGTGAGCTGGCTGAACGTCGCTTCGATACGGCTCAACATCTCAGGTTTCGTCGTCATACCGCCTCGCTGTTAACAGACTGTCAAAGGCCGAATTTTTGTTACCTGGTTAACAATGCATGACGCGTGCCAAGTTCACAGGACGGGTGAAACGCGCTGTATAGTAAACTTCATGCAATATTTGTTTAACCAATGATCAACATTTGTGCAGCGTAGTTCACTTTTGGTGCACTGTCTGACGCGGCAGGTATGAATTTGGTGAATACGTCAGTCCGTTCACATTTTTGATAAGATAGATGTACTGTGAATATAAAAGGGATCCCGGCATGGCAAATCTGCCCTGGCGAGTCAGCGTGCGCCTGATGGCGCTTGCAAAGAAAATAGGGATTGTCGTCGGGATCGTACTGGTCGTCCTGCTGGCGGTTCGGGTCAATCTCTCGCAGCAGGGACCGGAACTGCACCTCTGGCATACCTGGCGGGCCGATGAGATGTCCGTGCGCGAGATGGATAACGCCGATTTTGCCGGGTATATCGCCCGGGAAAACGCCATTTTCGCCGATCTTGATAATGCGGTGACGGCGAAAACAGAGGGCGAGGAACGTACGCCGTTAAACCGCTATTACCGCCAGAGCCTGGTATGGCCGGGACAGTTTACGCCCGATGCCAACCGCTCCTTTGTGCTGATGCCTGCCGGAAAGCCGCGCGGCGCGGTGGTGCTGCTGCACGGTCTGACGGACTCGCCTTATAGCGTCCGGCGCCTTGCGGTGAACTATCAACAGCACGGCTTTGTGGCCGTGGTCCCGCGCCTGCCCGGGCACGGCACCGCGCCCGGCGCGCTGACGGACGTTGACTGGGAGATGTGGCTCGCGGCGACGCGTCTTGCGGTGCGGGAGGCCACGCGTCTGGCGGGCGAGGCTGCGCCTCTGCATCTGGTGGGCTACTCCAACGGCGGGGCGCTGGCGATGAAGTATGCCCTCGATGCGCTGGACGCGCCTTCGCTGCGTAAACCGCAGCAGGTGATACTCCTCTCACCTATGATTGGCGTGACGGCCTTTGCGCGGTTTGCCGGTTTCGCCGGGTTACCGGCGCTGCTGCCGGCGTTTGCCAAAGCGGCATGGCTGAATATCTCTCCGGAATATAACCCGTACAAATATAACTCGTTCCCGGTGAACGCCGCCCGCCAGTCATGGCTTCTGACGAAGGCTCTGCAGGAGCAAATCGGCCGCGAGGCGCGGGAGAACAGGCTGGCGAATTTGCCGCCGATCCTGGCGTTCCAGTCGGTCATGGATTCCACGGTCAGCACCCGCGCGGTGGTGACCGGCCTGTTTGACCAGCTTCCGGCAAACGGCAGCGAGCTGGTGGTGTTTGACATCAATCAGGCAGCCAGCTTCCGTCCGCTGTTCAAACCGTCGTCGTGGACGGCAACTTCGGCGCTGCTGCCGGTTGCGCAGAGGCGTTACGGTGTCACGATTATTACCAATGCCAGCGAGCACAGTTTCTCGACGGTGGCGAAGATCACTCCGCCAGGCAGCACCCGGGAGACGGTCGTGCCGCTTGCGCAGGCCTGGCCGCAGGATGTCTATTCCCTGTCGCATATTGCGGTGCCGTTCCCCCCGGATGACGATCTCTATGGCCGTGAGCCTGGGGTGAAAAACCGCTACGGCATCAGCCTGGGGACAATTGCGCTATGGGGCGAAACGTCAGTGTTGAGCGTCGGAAAAGAGGCGCTGATGCGGGTCACCTCGAACCCGTTCTACGACTATATGCAGGAGAGGATCGACAGCCGGATTGGCGATGGGGAAAAGTAACGTTCCCCTGTGGTGTGAATATGTTAGGTTGCATTGATTAAGTATGTTAAATAGTAGCTTCAAGGCACCACTCTTTCTCATCGGAACCCATTTTTGTGCTGACGACTCTGATTTACCGAAGCCAGTTGAATTTATCCCGCCCCTCCACCGAGCTGCGGGAACTGGTGGAGCGCGCCCGGATCCGCAATGCCAGTCTGAATATCACCGGGGTTCTGCTTGCAAAAGGCAGTGACGTGCTGCAAATACTCGAAGGGTCGGAAGAGAGCGTGCTTAAGCTGTTCCATAAAATCCGTGACGACAAGCGGCACAGTGGAGTGGTGGAGCTGATGCGGGACTATGGCCCGCGCAGACGCTTCGAAAACGTCGGTATGCTGCTGTTCGATCTGCAGACGCAGTCACCGAAAGAGGTGCTGCAGTCGGTTCTGAATTACAGCAAGCTGGAAAGCTATCTCACATCCGATGACCGGGTGTTCAAATTTATCCAGACGTTTATCACAGGCAAACGTCCGGCCCTGTCGGGTGCACGCTACGTACCTGAAAAATGGACGCTTTCATCCGAAGCGTTGCCCTTTGGCGAACACCTGGGGCTGATGGCCAACCAAACCTGTCAGTTTGCGCTTCAGCCCATCGTTGAGCCCTCGGAAGGGAAGATCAGTTCGCTTGAAGCCCTTATTCGCGGCAACGAAGGCGGCAGCCCGGAGCATTTCTTCAGCGCCCTCGACCCGGACAAAATCTACGAAGTCGATCTCCAGACGAAAGCGTATGCCTTTGCTCTCGCGGAAAAGCTGGGCATTGGCAGCCATAAGATTGCGGTAAATCTGCTGCCGATGTCGCTGGTGAATGTCCCCAACGCTGTGGAATTCCTGGTCAGCGAGATAAAAAAACATGACCTTCAGCCGGAGCAGGTGGTCATTGAAGTGACGGAAAACGAGATGATCTCCGGCTTCAACCAGTTTAATAGCGCCATCAAGCAGCTTCGCGGTGAGGGGATTGGCCTGGCGATCGATGATTTCGGTTCCGGCTATGCCGGTCTTTCGCTGCTGACCCGCTTTCAGCCGGATAAAATTAAGATTGACCGGGAGATAGTCAGCGATATCCACCTCAGCGGCCCGAAGCAGGCGATTGTGCGTTCCATCGTCAGCTGTTGCTCCGATCTCGAAATTACCCTGGTGGCGGAAGGGATCGAGAAGATAGAGGAGTGGTGCTGGCTCGAGTCTGCCGGGATCCGCCGCTTCCAGGGCTTTTTGTTTGCCCGCCCGCAGCTTAATGGCGTCGGTGATATTCACTGGCCACATCTGGTGCGTTAGCCAATTTTCCTCCCGCGTTATTTCCCCTTCGCCTTGCCTGTGCTTAAATAGCTAAAACGGTTTAATATTGTTTAGCTGCGAGGAAAGCATGAAAAAAATCTGGGTACTTGGCGATGCGGTAGTGGATTTGCTGCCCGATGGAGAAGGCAGATTGCTGCAGTGTCCCGGCGGCGCACCGGCAAACGTTGCGGTCGGTATTGCCCGGCTGGGCGGCCAGAGCGCCTTTATCGGCAGGGTTGGCGACGATCCCTTCGGGCGCTTTATGGCGAAAAGTCTCGCTGACGAAAAGGTTGACGTGAAGTCTATGCGCCTTGACCCGGCGCACCGCACCTCAACGGTGGTGGTCGATCTCGACGACCACGGCGAACGCTCGTTTACCTTTATGGTGCGCCCGAGCGCCGATCTGTTTCTCGAATCCGCCGATCTGCCGACGTTCAGCGCCGGGGAGTGGCTGCACGTCTGTTCCATCGCGTTAAGCGCAGAGCCGAGCCGCTCCGCGACGTTTGAGGCGATGGCCGCCATTCGCGAAGCGGGCGGCTATGTCAGCTTCGACCCCAATATTCGCCCGGATCTCTGGCCGGATGAGAACGCGCTGCGCCGCTGCCTGGAGCTGGCCCTGCAGAGCGCCGACGTGGTGAAACTCTCCGTTGAAGAACTGGCGTTTTTAACCGGAGATGTCGAGGTTAACGTCGGTCTGGACGCGCTGATGGCGCGCTGCCCGGCGCGTCTGGTGCTGGTCACCCAGGGAAAAGAGGGGGTGATCGCCTGGCATGACGGCGCCGTGGAGCACTATCCGGCAACGCCCGTTGAGTGTGTCGATACCACCGGCGCGGGCGATGCTTTCGTGGCGGGGCTGCTCTACGGGCTGGCTGCCGGGCAGGACCTGACGCCGGTCATCGCCTTAGCCCAGCGCTGCGGCGCATTAGCCACCACGGCCAAAGGGGCGATGACTGCATTGCCCTGGCAGCACGATCTGTAATTCCTTCCTCCACTGGCCGCCATCCGGCGGCCTGAATTGTCGCCTCGATCACACTTACTAAAACGGTTTAGCAAAAAAGATTGCCGATCCAAAATTCAGAGGTTTAGTATCAGCAACCTAAACCGGTTTAGCAATTTAGCACTTTTAATGACTTCTTTTAGGGATGCGACAAAATGTATAAAAAACGCAGACTTGCCGTGATGATAGGCATGCTGGCCGGAAGTACCTCTGTTTTTGCCCAAACGGATATGACAAGTATCGAAGCGCGTCTTGCCGCGATGGAGCTGCGCCTCCAGGCGGCGGAAACGCGTGCGCAGGTGGCTGAGAAACGCGCCACGGATGCGGAACAAAAAACGCAGCAGCTGGTTGCCGCGCAGCAGCAGACGCAAACGACCACCCAGGCGGTGGCGCAGCGCACCACCGCGCTGGAGAAGAAGGCGGATCAAAGCAGCGGGTTTGAGTTCCACGGCTACGCCCGTTCGGGCCTGCTGATGAACGATGCGGCCTCCAGCAGCAAAAGCGGTCCTTATCTGACCCCGGCCGGAGAAACCGGCGGCGCGGTAGGGCGTCTGGGTAATGAAGCCGACACCTACGTCGAGCTTAACCTGGAGCACAAGCAAACTCTGGATAACGGGGCCACCACGCGCTTCAAAGCGATGCTGGCCGACGGTCAGAGAACCTATAACGACTGGTCAGCCGATACCAGCGATCTCAATATTCGCCAGGCCTTCGCGGAGCTGGGCAACCTGCCTGATTTTACCGGCGCGCTGAAGGGCAGCACCTTCTGGGCGGGTAAACGCTTCGACCGCGACAACTTTGATATTCACTGGCTGGACTCCGACGTGGTGTTCCTCGCCGGTACCGGCGGCGGCGTCTACGACGTGAAATGGAACGATTCGCTGCGCAGCAACTTCTCCATCTACGGCCGCAACTTCGGCAGCGTGGAGCAGACCGACAATAACGTTCAGAACTATATCCTCAGCATGAATCACTTCGCCGGACCGTTCCAGCTGATGGTGAGCGGCCTGCGGGCGAAGGATAACGACGACCGTAAAGACACCAACGGCGATCTCATCAAAACCGACGCCGCCAATACCGGCGTTCATGCCCTGGTCGGCTTGCATAATGAGAGCTTCTACGGCCTGCGGGAAGGGACAGCCAAAACGGCGCTGCTGTACGGTCACGGGCTGGGTGCGGAAGTGAAAAGCATCGGTTCCGACGGCGCGCTGCTGTCTGAGGCGGATACCTGGCGCTTCGCAAGTTACGGTGTCACGCCTGTCGGCGGCGGCTGGAGCGTTGCGCCCGCCGTCCTGGCGCAGAGCAGTAAAGATCGCTACGTCAAGGGCGATAGCTATGAGTGGGTTACGCTCAACACCCGTCTGATTAAAGAGGTGACGCAGAACTTCGCCCTGGCGTTTGAGGGAAGCTATCAGTACATGGATTTAAATCCGGAAGGCTATAAGGACCGCAACGCCGTCAACGGCAGTTTCTACAAGCTGACCTTTGCGCCGACGTTAAAAGCGAGCAAAATCGGCGATTTCTTCAGCCGTCCGGAGCTGCGTCTGTTTGCCACCTGGATGGACTGGAGCAGCAAACTGGATCATTACGCCAGCGATGATGCCTTTGGCAGCAGCGGCTTCAACGCCGGCGGGGAATGGAACTTTGGGGTCCAGATGGAAACCTGGTTTTAACCCATCACGCTCCCGCTTTGCGGGAGCGTTTCGCACATCATAAAAAGAAGTCAGGCAGAGGTATCTATGGATTTTAATCAAATCGCCCGCGAGCTTATTCCGCTGCTCGGTGGCAAGGAAAATATCGCCAGCGCGGCGCACTGCGCAACGCGTCTTCGTCTGGTGCTGGTCGATGACGCGCTTGCCGATCAGCAGGCGATCGGCAAGGTCGACGGCGTAAAAGGCTGTTTTCGTAACGCCGGACAGATGCAGGTGATTTTTGGCACGGGCGTGGTCAACAAGGTCTACGCCGCGTTTATTCAGGCGGCGGGGATTAGCGAATCCAGCAAGTCGGAGGCCGCGGACCTGGCGGCACGCAAGCTGAACCCGTTCCAGCGCATTGCCCGTCTGCTCTCCAACATCTTTGTGCCGATCATTCCCGCGATTGTGGCCTCCGGCCTGCTGATGGGCCTGCTCGGCATGGTGAAAACCTACGGCTGGGTCAATGCGGATAACGCTCTCTACATCATGCTGGACATGTGCAGCTCCGCGGCGTTTATCATTCTGCCTATTCTGATCGGCTTTACCGCCGCGCGGGAATTTGGCGGTAACCCGTATCTTGGCGCGACGCTGGGCGGCATTCTGACGCACCCGGCGCTGACCAACGCCTGGGGCGTGGCCTCCGGCTTCCACACCATGAACTTCTTCGGCCTTGAGATCGCGATGATTGGCTATCAGGGCACGGTGTTCCCGGTGCTGCTGGCCGTCTGGTTTATGAGCATCGTGGAGAAAAATCTGCGCCGCGCGATCCCGGACGCGTTAGATCTGATCCTGACGCCGTTCCTCACCGTCGTTATCTCCGGCTTTATCGCCTTGCTGATTATCGGCCCGGCGGGGCGCGCGCTGGGCGACGGCATCTCCTTTATCCTGAGCACGTTAATTGAACACGCGGGCTGGCTGGCCGGGCTGCTGTTCGGTGGGCTTTACTCGGTGATTGTGATCACCGGTATTCACCACAGCTTCCACGCGATTGAAGCCGGTCTGCTGGGCAACCCGTCGATTGGCGTGAACTTCCTGCTGCCGATCTGGGCCATGGCGAACGTGGCGCAGGGCGGCGCCTGTCTGGCGGTGTGGTTCAAAACCAAAGATGCCAAAATTAAAGCCATTACCTTACCGTCGGCGTTTTCTGCGATGCTGGGCATCACCGAAGCGGCTATTTTTGGTATCAACCTACGCTTCGTGAAACCGTTTATCGCCGCGCTGATCGGCGGCGCGGTGGGCGGGGCCTGGGTGGTATCTGTTCATGTTTACATGACCGCCGTTGGGTTGACCGCTATTCCGGGCATGGCCATCGTGCAGGCCAGCTCGCTGCTCAACTATATTATCGGTATGGTGATTGCCTTCGGCGTGGCGTTTACCGTCTCACTGCTGCTGAAATATAAAACGGACTCTGAATAATGACGTTACCTTCCCGCTGGCCTGCGATCCTGCAGGCCGTTATGAAAGGCCAGCCGCGGGCTCTGGCGGATAGCCACTATCCGCAGTGGCACCCCGCGCCGGTGACGGGGCTGATGAACGATCCCAACGGGTTCATCTGGTTTGCCGGGCGCTACCACCTGTTCTATCAGTGGAACCCGCTGGACTGCGAGCATCGGTTTAAATGCTGGGGGCACTGGAGCTCTGCGGACCTGGTGCACTGGCAGCATGAGCCGCTGGCGCTGATGCCGGATGAAGAGTATGACCGCAACGGCTGCTACTCCGGTAGCGCCGTGGACAATCACGGCGTTCTGACCCTGTGCTACACCGGCAACGTTAAGTTTGATGACGGCAGCCGCACGGCCTGGCAGTGCCTCGCCGTGGAACAGCCGGACGGGACCTTTAAGAAGCTGGGGCCGGTGCTGGCGCTGCCGGAAGGCTACACCGGCCACGTGCGCGACCCGAAGGTGTGGCAGCACGACGGGATGTGGTACATGGTGCTCGGCGCGCAGGATCTGCAAAAGCGCGGCAAGGTGCTGCTGTTTACATCAGCCGATTTGCACGCCTGGACGTCCTGCGGGGAAATCGCCGGTCACGGCGTCAACGGCCTGACGGACGCGGGGTATATGTGGGAGTGTCCGGACCTGTTCGCCCTCGACGGAACGCACGTCCTGATCAGCTGTCCGCAGGGGCTGGCGCGCGAGCCGCATCGCTATCTCAACACCTATCCGGCGACCTGGATGAGCGGGGCGTTTGACTATGAAAACGCCGCGTTCGATCACGGCGAGCTGCACGAGCTGGACGCGGGCTTTGAGTTTTACGCACCCCAAACGACCCTGGCGGAGGACGGACGACGCATTCTGATCGGCTGGATGGGCGTACCGGACGGGGAAGAGATGCTTCAGCCAACCCGGACACACGGCTGGATGCACCAGATGACCTGCCCGCGCGAATTACGCTATCGCGACGGCAGGCTCTGGCAGATCCCGGCTCGCGAGCTGGCGGCGCTGCGTGAAGATGAACAGCGCTGGCAGGGGCGCGCCAGCGAGGCACCGGACCTGGACGCGACGCGGCTGGAGTTTGAGCTGAGCGCATCGCAGGTGAATGTCGATTTTGGCGGCGCGCTGCGTCTCATGGTCGATGAGCAGGGTATACGTCTTGAACGCGCGAGCCTGAAAACCGGTGAAACGTTGACCCGCTACTGGCAGGGCGACGTCACTCACTTATGCGTTCTCTGCGACCGCTCCAGCGTTGAAATCTTCATCAATCACGGTGAAGGGGTAATGAGCAGCCGCTATTTTCCTGACCATCCGGCCCGGGTGCGATTCGAAGGTGCGTCCGATATCACATTACGCTACTGGTCGCTGCGCGCCTGCATGATAGAATGAGGGTTTTGGCAGCCGGATCTAAGTCGTTGTGAGAAAAACAAAACGCGTCACCATTAAAGACATCGCGGAGCTGGCGGGGGTGTCAAAAGCCACCGCCAGCCTGGTCCTGAACGGGCGTAGCAAAGAGCTTCGCGTGGCGGAGGAGACGCGCGAGCGCGTGCTGGCGATTGCAAAAGAGCACCACTATCAGCCCAGCATTCACGCCCGGTCGCTGCGCGATAACCGCAGCCACACCATTGGTCTGGTGGTTCCGGAGATCACCAACTACGGTTTTGCCGTGTTTTCTCACGAGCTGGAAACGCTGTGCCGCGAGGCGGGGGTTCAGCTGCTGATCTCCTGCAGCGATGAAAACCCGGGGCAGGAGACGGTGGTGGTGAACAACATGGTGGCGCGTCAGGTTGACGGACTGATTGTGGCCTCCAGCATGCTTAACGATGCGGACTACCACAAGCTGAGCGAGCAGCTGCCCGTTGTCCTGTTTGACCGCCACATCAACGACAGCGCGCTGCCGCTGGTGATCACCGACTCCATTACCCCGACGGCGGAACTGGTGGCCGACATTGCGCGCCAGCATCCGGATGAATTCTATTTTCTCGGCGGCCAGCCGCGCCTTTCTCCGACGCGCGATCGTCTGGAAGGGTTTAAGCAAGGTCTACGAGAGGCTGGCGTGGAACTGCGCCCCGAGTGGATCATTCACGGCAACTATCACCCGAGCTCCGGGTACGAGATGTTTGCTGAACTCTGCGCCCGTCTGGGGCGTCCGCCGAAAGCGCTGTTCGCCGCCGCCTGCGGGCTGCTGGAAGGGGTGCTGCGCTATATGGGCCAGCACAACCTGTTGCAAAGTGATATCAGGTTAGCCAGTTTTGACGATCACTATCTCTACGATTCGCTGACGATCCCGGTGGATACGATTCGTCAGGATAACCGCCAGCTTGCGTGGCACTGCTTTGATTTAATTAGCAAATTGATCGAAGGGGAGACGCCGCAGCCGTTGCAGCGCAAGCTCAATGCCACCCTGCAGCGACGCTATAAGTCAGCGAAATAGCCCGGTTCGATACTTCAATAACTTTAATTAATTTAAGTTTTGGAAGAGCCGATAACCATAAGGAATAATTCTCCTTGAGGTATTGGTTTATGTCGTTGAAAAAGTCGTCCCTGATCGTTCTGTTCTCGCTGCTTTTCTTCTTTGTTGTCAGCACCGTGACCAGCGTTGGCCTCATCATTAAAAGTAATAATTCCCTGGATAACGTCAACAAAGAGATCCAGGTTGTGCTGTCCATTATTGACCCCATCAACCACAGCCGTACGCTGCGCGTGCGGGTGATGGAGTATGTGAAGATGGTGGAAGCGGGCAACTCGGCAGACGGGGCTGCAAAGCTAACCGCCGTGAAAGAGGCGCTGACCAAAGCGGACCACGCCTTTGCGGCCTTTATGGCTTCGCCGCGTCTGACGGATGAAGCGCCGCTGGTGACTGCCTATCAGGACGCCTGGCAAAACTACCGCAACCAGGGGCTGGCGCCGCTGATCGATGCCGCCGAGGCGCACGATGTGGCCAAATTTAACGCGCTGATCCCGGAAGTCTCCCGCCTCGACCGCCAGTACGAGATCGTTCTCGACCAGGTCCTTTCCGTCCACCAGAAATACGCCAAAAGCCTGAACGAGGATGCGAGCAGCAATTTCGTCTCTGGCCTGGCCATCATTGCCGCTATCGCCAGCCTGTTTGTGGTGGTGATTGTCGCCGTCAGCCTGCTGATGAAGCGCTTTGTCTTTGCGCCGGTAAACCTGGCGCGAGCACTGCAGCCAGATTGCGGCGGGCAAGCTGGACGTTCCGGTACCGGTCAAGGGGAGCGCACATAACGAAATCGATCATCTTATGAGCTCAATGGAGCAGATGCGTCAGGCGCTGCTGGCGACCATCGCCCAGGTGCGCGATGCGAGCCATACCGTAACGCACGCGGCGCAGGAGATTGCCTCCGGGAATATCGACCTGGCGTCACGTACCGAACAGCAGGCTTCCGCGTTGACCCAGACGGCGGCCAGCATGGAAGAGCTGAGCGCGACGGTGGCGAACAATACCGACAACGTTTATCAGGCCGGAAAGCTGGTGCAGGACGCGGTGAAAAATGCCCACACCGGTGAAGCGGTGACCCGTGAAGTCATCGACACGATGAATACCATAGCGGCGAACTCGAAGCGCATCGAAGACATTACCAGCGTGATTAACAGCATCGCCTTCCAGACCAACATTCTGGCGCTGAACGCTGCGGTTGAAGCGGCGCGCGCCGGTACGCAGGGTCGCGGCTTTGCGGTCGTGGCCAGCGAGGTACGCACCCTGGCGCAGAAAAGCGCGGTGGCGGCGAAGGACATCGAGAGCCTGATTGCGCAGTCGGTTTCCAGCGTGAAAAACGGTGCGGAGCTGGTGAGCCGCTCGGGCGAGGTGATTGACTCGATTATTTCGTCAGTGAATAAAGTGAATACGCTGATGGAGCAGATCTCCGTCGCCTCCGAAGAGCAGAGCCGCGGGATCGGCCAGGTCGGCCAGGCGGTGACCGAGATGGACGGCGTCACCCAGCAGAACGCCGCGCTGGTGCAGCAGTCCGCCGCGGCAGCGGCATCGCTGGAAGAGCAGGCGCAGCAGCTTTCGCGGAGTATTTCGAGTTTTAGGTTGCCGGTGCAGGCTTGATGGTATCAGGGGAGGCTCCCTCTGGAGCCTCGCCGTTTACTACCTCCACTAATGGACATCTCAGAAAATGCATGGAGTTATAACGGGTACACTTACAGTCGCAATACCCCCTTACAGAGCCATTATCGAAAGCTACCTTTCTGTGAAAGGCGGCTTTATACTTTTATCTATGAACTTTGATTTTGCATCGATAATTTATAATTTACGACATGAGTGCTGGCGCGATTGAATTGGTATAATGAAAATCCCCACAAAACGCTAGTGATACAATAAATGTAAGAAATAAGCCTTAGCGTATTTTTCCTGCTATTTACGGACTGGATTTCTTTTTCAAGCCACCATTTATACGACAGTCTATCATCAAGTAGCTTCGTGCATGCTATAGAGAACATTGAGTCCTTAGCGATTGAGTTCGGGATATTCTTGCAATCCTCTTTACTATGAACGGCGGCGTTATCAATGGATCTGTCAAGTGATGTTATGATCAGCTTTTCTTTAGAAAGGTAATAACTAAATTCCTTATAGTCGATTTTTACGAATCCATCTACAATCTTGGTTTGCTCAATCCATGCATAATTCCCCATGATAAATATAACCAGTCCCATTAGATAGGATAAGATTAATTTCTTTTTCGACATCTTTATGGTGATGTCTCCCCATGAACTGGTAAATAAAAACCATGATGGTTTTAGTACCCCCTCATTTAACCCTCTTTGTATTAGTCTTGCGTCGTTTAAATTGGTGGTGTTAATTCCATTGGTTATTTTGAATAGTTGGATATCAAACCATTTGTCATCAAGTTTTTTCATTCTTGCATCTGAGTAACCAATTGCCAGATAGCGAAAGACAAATCTTAGTAAGTTAGACATTCCATATGCTCTATTCACAATCACGATAAATACAGCGACATAGATAAAGTAAATTATAAAATCCTTATTTTTAAAGTTTTCAAAGAACATTTTGGCGCCTCAATATTAGGTGGTAATTCATAAATCGGCAGTTGTTAGCAAAACTTTAATGCCTCGGGCGGTCTGCAATTAATTAATTTTGTGACATTTTATACAACCTTGCATTATCATTACCTTATTATCAGTGATCATGATTGAGAAAGGGGCAACAACGAAAATGGGAAAGCGCAAGAGTGCTCTGGTTTATGTCCTGACCGTCATTATATTTCTGCTTATTATTCCTGAGATCATTTTGCGTGTATGCACGTCCGAGCAACTTGGCCGTATCAGCGACTTCACCAGTTTAGGTGGCTTGTTAAATCCACTATTATCCTTGCTTATCTTCCTGGCACTGGTGTCAATCATACTGGCCGTTATTGCTATCGCACTGGTTAAGCGAATTCTTCGTACGAGATGATTTGCCTGCAAGCGACTCATAGCGCCCGCCAGCCGTTACCGCTATGAGTCCAAATCGTCAGCCCAAAAATTTTTATTCCCCCCAGCAATATTTCCATCCCTCATCCGTCTACCTCATCACAAGCCATAATCAGTTACTGTAAACGAGGTAAACACCATGAGAGATTTTGAAATGCACGGCAGAGGTCACGGGCGCGGATTCGGTCGCCACCGTATGGGTAAGGGCTTAGTCATCGGCGCGGTGATTTTCATCGTGCTCGGCCTGCTGGTGATGTCCTTGTGGAACGCCTTGCTCCCGGCCATTCTCGGCGTTAAGGCTATTGGCTTCTGGCAGGCGCTGGGCATTCTGGTGCTGAGCCGCATTCTGTTTGGCGGGTTAGGTTTCCGCCCGGGGATGTTTGGCGCGCACCGCCGCATGCACGAGCGCTGGATGAACATGACGCCCGAACAGCGCGAGGCGTTTATTCAGCAGCGCCGCGAAGGGTTTGGTCGCCACGGTCGCGGCCACTGCGGCTGGCACGGTCATCGTGACGATAAGCGCGACGACGCCACGCCAAAAGCGCCGGAAGCAGAGTGAGCGAAATGAAAGCCGGGGAGGCGGGCGGATCCATGCTGATGTCGGCGCTCAATGCCTGCCGCGCCCGGCTGACAGCCTTCATTCGCGGACGGACCTCTGTTCGCGATGATGCCGACGACATTTTGCAGGAAGTCACCTATCAGCTGATGAAAGTGGAGCAGCCGGTCGAAAACGTCGCCGCCTGGCTGTTCCGCGCGGCGCGTAACGAGATGACCGACCGGGCGCGTAAAAAGCGCGAAGTGTCGCTCTCCGGCTATTTTACGGGCGTAGACGAAGAGGGTTTCCCAGAGGACGAACTGGCAGAAACCCTGTTCGGCGTACCGCACACGCCGGAAGAGGAGTACCTCAAGACGCTGCTGTGGGAAGAGCTGGGCCAGGCGCTGTCTGAACTGCCGCCGCCGCAGCGCGAGGTGTTTGAAAAGACCGAACTCCACGGCTACAGCATTAAAATGCTGGCAGAGGAGACGGGCGCCAGCGAGCAGGCGCTGTTATCCCGCAAGCACAAGGCGGTGCTGTTTCTGCGCACGCGGCTGCGGGACGTCTATGACGCGCTGACGGGCGAATAGCGGCGACAGACAAAACCTTACACTTCCGACACTTGTAGATTCATCACTATCGTTTATGATCGGGGCGTCTTGTCACTCTGGAACGTTATGCGCAACCGTCAGCTCCTCGGAAAATGGCTTTTGATTATCACCTGTCTCGCGATGGCGCTTTGCCTCGTGCAGCGTGCGGTGATGCTCAACCATTTTTTACAGGGACTGGATCCGCAGATTTCTCTGAGTGCTGATGCCCCAACGCAAACCAGCACCGAGCAGTCCGGGCCATCGCCCTGTCAGCTAGGCGCTCACTCGCTTCTCTGCGCCCAGCCGCTGTTCTTCGACGGCGCGCTACCGGCCATTATTATCTTCTTCGCGCTGCTGCAGCTGTTTACGCAAGGGCGGGCATTGGCTCCCGCAGAACAGCCCGTTCAGGCACCGCCTCCCCGAATACACCTTAAAAACTGCGTTTTCCGTGAATGAAAATCATCGTCCTCACACGATAATTTTCACTGTTCACGGAGTAAAACATGGTTAACCTCTTCAGGGGATTCGTCTTCCTGTGGCTGTCCTGCATCGGCATTGTCCATGCGGCAGACACCGGCTGGCAGGTTTCCCCACAAAACGATCACGCCCGCATCCGCTTTCAGGCGGAGAGGGAGCAAACGCACGTTAAAGGCCTGCTCACCGTTGAGCTAAAGCCCGGCTGGAAAACCTACTGGCGATCGCCGGGCGAGGGCGGCGTCGCGCCAAAAATCAGCTGGCCGGAAGGCGTAACGGATAGCTGGTCCTGGCCGGTCCCGTCGCGCTTCGATATCTCCGGCATGACCACGCAGGGCTATCACGATAAGGTCGCTATCCCGATTACGCTCGACGGGGTGAAGGGTGACACGCTCGACGGGACGCTCACGCTCTCGACGTGCAGTAACGTCTGCCTGCTGACGGACTACCCGCTGCATCTCGATTTTACCCAGCCGGTGGACGAGGGCTTCCGCAGCGAGTTCGAGCAGGCGATGCGTGCCGTGCCCGGTACGTCAGGCGTATCCGCGGATCTATCCGCCTGGCTCGCTGGCGACAAGCTGGTGATTACCGGCACGACGGACGGGAAGTGGGATAACCCGGGGATCTACTTTGACCCGCTGGAGGGTGACATTCTTCCCGGCGAGCCGGTCATCAAACACGACGGCAATACGCTTCGGGTGACGGTACCCGTGACCGACGAATGGGGAGACAAGCCCGCCTCGCTGGAGGGCAAGAGGCTGTCGTTTGTGCTGACCAGTGGTGGTCACGCGCAGCAAACCACCATGAGCGTTGGCGCGACGCCCGTAGCGCCCTCTGCGCCTGAAGGGGCGGGCAAAATGGTGCTCTTTGCGCTGCTGGGCGGGCTGATCCTCAACCTGATGCCCTGCGTGCTGCCGGTCATGGGGATGAAGCTTAACAGCATCCTGCAGGCGGGATCGGACAGGCGCGCCATCAGGCTGCGCTTTCTGGCCACCAGCGCCGGGATCCTTACCTCCTTTATGCTGCTGGCGGGAATGGTGACCGCGCTGAAGCTGGCCGGGGCGTCGCTGGGGTGGGGCATTCAGTTCCAGAACCCGTGGTTTATCGGCCTGATGGTCGCCGTCACCTTCCTGTTTGCGCTGAACCTGTTTGGCGTGTTTGAGATGCTGCTGCCTTCCGCCGCTACGGGACGGTTGGCTACGGCAGGTGGCGCGGGGATTGGCGGCAGCTTCTGCGAAGGGATGTTCGCCACGCTGCTGGCGACGCCGTGCTCCGCGCCGTTCCTCGGTACGGCGGTCGCCTTTGCCCTTGGCGCGCCGCTGCACGCCCTGTGGCTGATCTTCCTGATGCTCGGCGTGGGCATGAGTCTGCCGTGGCTGTTCGTTGCCCTGGTACCGAAAACGGCCATGCTGCTGCCGAAACCCGGCCGCTGGATGAATACGCTAAAAGTCGTTCTGGGCCTGATGATGCTCGCCTCCAGCCTGTGGCTGGCGACATTGTTAAGCGTGCATCTGGGCGAGGCGGTCAGCCAGATTGTGATGCTGGTGCTCATCGCCGTCGCGCTCGCGCTGTTAGCCCTGAAGGGGCAAAAACCCTCACCGCTGTTCTGGCTCGTGATTATCGCGTTGTCGGCGCTCGGCGGATATCAGGCGCGCGGGCTGCTTAACGCGCCGCCTGACGCTCCGGCGCAGAATGCCGCTCAGTCCATCCCGTGGCAGCCGCTCAGCGAGGAGGCCATCCAGCAGGCGCTGGTACAGGGGAAGCGGGTGTTTGTGGATATCTCGGCGGACTGGTGCGTGACCTGCAAAGTTAACGAGCATCGGGTGCTGAATCAGCCGGACGTCATTGCCGTGCTGCGCAAGCCGGACGTGGTGGCCCTGCGCGGAGACTGGAGCCAGCCGTCCGCGTTTATCGCGGATTTTCTGGCGAAGCGAAACCGTTACGCTATTCCGTTTAACGCGGTGTATGGCCCCGGCCTGTCTGACGGCGAAATCCTCTCGCCGCTGCTGGACAAGCGCACCCTCATCACCACCCTGAACAACGCAAAAGGCTAACTGTGTTATGAAAAAAATCCTTATTACGCTTCTGCTCCTGCTGGCCCCGGTTCAGGTGTTCGCTGCCCAGCCGCTGACGCCGGACCAGCAGCAGCGTGCGCAGAAGATGATCGCTGATTTCCTGTTTAACGATCCGAACTCACCGCGCATCGGCGCGAAAAACCCAAAGCTCACCCTGGTTGTGTTTACCGACTACAACTGCCCGTACTGTAAAAAATTCGATCCGTACCTGGAGAAGATCGTCGAAAAGCATCCGGACGTCGCGGTGGTCTTTAAATTTTTACCTTTCCGCTCGGAAAGTTCGCTAACCGCGGCGCGCGATGCGTTAACGCTCTGGCGTCAGGATCCGGGGCAGTTTATGAAGCTGAACCATACTCTGATGGCGAAGAAGGGCTACCACGATGACGCCAGCATTCAGGAGGCGCAGAAGCGGGCGGGCGTGAGCGTCACCGCGCCGGATGACGAGAGCCTGATGACGATCAAGCGCAGCCTGATCGTCGCGGAAAAAATGGGGATCCAGGGCACGCCCGCCACGCTCATCGGCGAGGGACTGCTGCCCGGCTGGGTGCCGTTTGAACAGTTCGACGAAATGGTCAGTGACGCACTGAAAAACCGCTAACCTGAAGGGGGCGGAATGCCCCCGACAAACCGGAGAGGGAAATGAAAAAATTACTGTTACTTTCAGCGCTGGCGACGTCAGGGCTGGTGCAGGCCGCTGAAGCCATACCGGACGTGGTGAAGCACTTCGGCGAGCAGCAGAACATTAAAATCATCAAGAAGCTGGATGCGCCCGGCGGCGCGCCCGCCTGGCTGGGGCAGTATCAGGATATGGGCGTGACGCTCTTTTTAACCCCGGACGGCAAGCACGTCATTTCAGGCTATCTTTATGATGACAAAGGAAAAAACCTCAGCGAAGGCTATTTCCAGAAAGAGATCTACGCCCCGATGGGCCGCGAGATGTGGAAGAACCTCAACGCGGCGCATCCCCTGAAGGAAGGGGCGGATAACGCTCCGCGTAAAGTCTTTGTGTTTGCCGATCCGTTCTGTCCGTACTGCAAGCAGTTCTGGGCCGAAGCCCAGCCGTGGGTGAAGGCGGGCAAGGTGCAGCTCAACACGCTGCTGGTGGCGTTTCTCAACCCCAACAGCGGACGTAACGCCTCGGCGATTCTGAATGCGACGGATCCGGTTTCGGCCTGGCGCGAGTACGAGCTGTCCGGTGGGAAAAAATTACCGAAACCAGAGGGCGAGGCTTCCCGCGAAACGGTAGCGATCCTGCAGAAGCACCAGGCGCTGATGGACAGCCTGGGCGCTAACGCCACGCCGGCTATTTACTATCTGAATGCGGAAAATGAGCTGCAGCAGGTGGTCGGTATGCCGGATGCGCAGCAGCTTGAGGCGATGTTCGGGCCGAAGCCGTAAAAAAACAGGCAGAAACGGGGCGTTTCTGCCTGATGGCATTTAGCTTCCCCAGCGTCCTTTCAGGTAGTTCACCGCCTGCTGCGTCTGCGGCTGGTTCAGGTAATCTTCCCGGAACAGGATGGTGCCGTTCACGTTGGGCAGCGAATCGTTGAGATCGAGCTGTTTTTTCAGCTCCGGCACGCCGCCCTGAACCGTCCAGTCCGGTTCGTTTCTCGACGGCTCGCCCACCTTGTAGAACGCAATGCCGATATACAGGCGAGTGTGGGTCGGCTTAACGACGTCGGCCCACCATTTGGTCAGCACGTCGTAGCGCGCGGCGTCCCGGGAGAAGGGCCAGTAAATCTGCGGAGCGATGTAGTCGAGCAGGCCCTGCTGAACCCACTGACGCGTATCGGCGTAGGATTCATCGTAGGCCGCGGCGCCGCGGGTGTCCGAGCCTGCCGGGTCAAAGGAGCGGTTACGCCACACGCCCGCCGGGCTGACGCCAAACTCAACGTCGGGCTTAGTCTGTTTAATCGCGCGGGAAACCTGGACGATCAGCTGCTGCGTGTTGTGTCTACGCCAGTCGGCCTTTGAGGCAAATCCCTGGCCGTATTGCCGCCAGGTCTGCGAATCATTGAGCGCGGACCCCGGAGATTCGGCGTAAAAGTAATCATCGAACTGCACGCCGTCTACCGCGTAATTCGACACCACTTCGGTCACCACTTTGGTTATCCAGTCGCGCACTTCCGGAATGCCCGGGTCGAGCACAAAGCGGTCGCCCGAGATGCGCACCCACTCAGGGTGCTGGACATAGACGCTGGACGGGGTCTGATAGGAAGTGCGGTTCAGGGCGGCGATGGTTGACGGTTTGGTGTTGGTCGACACGCGGTACGGGTTGAACCAGGCATGGACCTTCATGCCGCGCTTGTGCGCTTCATCCAGCATAAACTGCAGCGGATCGTATCCCGGATATTCGCCGATGTTGCCCGTCAGCATATCCGACCACGGTAAAATTTTGGATGACCAGAGCGCCGTGCTGTCCGGCTTCACCTGGAAAAACACAGTGTTAATACCGAGGTGCTTAAGATTGTCGAGCTTGCCGATCAGCGCCTGCTTCTGCATCGCGATGCGCTGGTCCGCGCTGCGGCCATTCACCGAGGCCACCGGCGGCCAGTCGAGACGCGAGACGGTCGCCAGCCAGATGCCGCGCATCGGCTGGTTTGCCTGCGGCGTCGGTTTACTGACGTTGGGGAGTGGGGTAACCAGCGATTTGGGTGGTTTGGAGGAGCAGCTCACAAGTAAAAGCGCGCAGGCAGCCAGCGCACCGATCCGTTTTACGTGTCGCGTCATTTGCGTATTAGCTCTTGATAATCCGACTGTTGGCCCAGGGATTAAAGGCGGGCGCCGCCTGCGCTGTATTTCCCTCATCGTTGAGAGAGTCCAGATACAGGGCTTCCACTTCCGCGCGCGCCCATGGGGTGCGGCGCAGAAATTTCAGGCTCGATTTAACGCTGGGGTCTTTTCTGAAACAGTTAATTTTGATGCGGTCGCCCAACTCGCTCCAGCCATATTTCGCCACCAGGGCGTTGACCATCATCTCCAGCGTTACGCCATGCAAAGGATCTTTGGAAATATGTGCAGTCATAGGTGTCCGGATGTCTCAATGTTTGTGGGGGCAGGGTTACCGGTGAAAGGGTACAAGAAAGTGGAGGAAGCGGCAACAAACCTACCTTATTTGAGCGTCAAGAATTTTACCCAGAACGGTATAATAAAGATGGTTCACTAACCTACTATTTGCGTTCAGGGAAAAACAGAGTATGGAAAAAAATGGGAACGTCTTTACCTGGTTTGAGGTTTCGGCGCAGTCCGTGATTAAAAGAGATAACAAAAAAAAAGAAATTGATGCAATAAAAGCAAGCAATAAGGAAAAAGGGATCACAAAAAGAATTCTGTATCCCTCCTACGAAATTGTCTGCATTGATTATGATCCACAGGGGGACATGGAGGATCCAGAGAAAAGGCTCATAGCCGAAACGTCTCTGCTTGCAACCCCTGGGGCACTGGAATGTGGATATTCGCAGTGTATTGACTGGAAGGCTGACGGTATTTTAGATGAAGGAATTTATAAGCGGATTGGCTTCTACACACGTACCAGATTAAGACTTGCCGGGTCATGCATTGAAATAAGCGATGGCAAGGCCTTCAAAATGCGAAAGTTTTACCAGTGTATCGAGTCTTCCGAAAAATCCACCCTATCATTTATTCTCGGCGGTTTTTTCTGCTATCAGTCGGCAAATTACTGGCTTAAGTCCAGACATGAGCAGATAAAACATTTGATTCACGCGGGGCTAATTAAGAAAGCCTCTTTGCAGTTTTACCCGGATGAAGATAAACGAAAAACGCCTGATTATCTTATCGAGACCCAAGAGGGGAAATGGCATGTTTTTGAAAGTAAAGGGGGCGAACATACTTCACGATGGCAGAGAATAGAAGAGGCGGTCGCACAATTAGACAGCGTTACTCAGATTGTCCGCAAAAGTGGAACGCCTGAAAAAATCATTACCTTCGTCTGTACTCATACGTCGATCGATGCAGATAAGGATATTACTATCGACGTTGTTGATCCTGTTCCGGAGCGCGCGCGACCCCTTATTATCAATCCCGATATTTGCGTCCTTCTCTCAAAGCTAACATTAATCAGTCTTTTCGATACGCTGTCTATCATTAAAACAAGCCGTATACAAAAGCTAACCGGAATGGATGACTGGGTATTCGTGTATGCGCCAGAATATGACAACATTAACTTTGGCATTTCAGGAATGTGCTTAGGTTTTAAGAGAAAATTAAAGTTAAGACTTGGGGTATACCTTCTGATAAAAGAGATAGTCGATCTTAATCTTGCCAAAGATAAGATCGGTGTAAGTATCGCAGAAGTTAAAGAAAAACTCACTGCATCACGTTCTTCTCAAGTAAAAATACGCAGAGTAATTGGTGCCTTAACTCCCTTTATGCGAAGAAAAATATCCCACGAAAATTACGGTGATTACTTTAATGCATTATCGGAATATCTAGCACTTCCAAAACTAACAAAAAAAATCCTGGAGGAAGAGACACGATTAGTTAATGATTTACCGGAAATCATTAAGAAACACCGCTCGCCATGGGGTGGACTAACTCGCAAGGCTCCGTTACCGGGCAATGACGATCCCTGGGCACTGGCGCATATCAATAAACAGAAAAAGCTGCGGATGAAACCCAAAAACCGATAAGGGTATAACGATAAAGGCCACATTAACGTGGCCTTTTGTCATTATTTCTCGTTAAACAGCTCCGGCGCCCACGGACGAGGATCCACCTCCATAAACGGCGCGCGCTCGAAGCGGTCCTTCAGCGCCCACGGCACCGTGCAGTCGAAGATGGTCTTGCAGGAGATGCCGTTTGCACGAATCGAGGTGCTGTAATCCGGCGACTGGGACGGATCCAGCTGGTGACCGCGGATCCCCGGAATATTGGTGATGCTGACATCGCCCTGCATGCGGGTGGTCATCGCCCACAGGATGTCGTCGCTGTCGAAAATATCCACGTCTTCATCGACCAGAATGATGTTCTTCAGCTCCGAATAGGTGGCTAAGGCAATGAGCGCCGCCTGGCCCTGACGTCCTTCGTCTGACGGCTGGCGTTTTTTCACCTGCAGGATCCCGAGGAATTTACCGCCGCCCGCGGTATGCGCATAGACGTTTTGCAGGAAGCCCGGAATCGCCTCTTCAACGGCATTGCGGATGCTGGCCTCCGTCGGTAAACCGGCCAGGGTGGTATGCTCTTCTCCCGGTCCCACCAGCGTTTGCAGGATCGCGTGGTTTCGCATGGTCACCGCTTTCACTTTGATCACCGGCAGGGACGGGTTCGCCTCGCCGCAGTAGCCCGGGAACTCCGGCATCGCGTGGCCGGTATTGGTGTGCTGATCTTCTCTTACGCGCACGCCCGGCAGCAGTTCGCCCTCGATGATGATTTCCGCTCGCGCGATTGCTTTCTCTTTTACCGCCACGCCCTGCACCAGTTCGACCGGCTGCTGGCGCAGCGCCCCGGCGACGCCCAGCTCGTTGTAGCCAAACGGCGTGGTGGGCGCCTCAAAGCACGCGCCGATATAGATGGCGGGATCGAGACCCATATTGATCGTCACCGGCAGCGGCTTCCCGGCCTCTTCCGCCTTTTTGCGGAAGACTTCAATGTGGCGACCGGCGGCAAGGAACATGGAAAGCTCGTCGCGCTCCTGGACGCAGAGGCGGTGAATGGTGACATCCGTCAGCGAGCTGTCTTCCGGATCGCTTGCCAGCACCAGCCCCAGACAGAAGAACGGGCCGGCATCAATCGGCGTGTTTGTCGGTGCCGGAAGCAGCTTGCGCAGGTCGAAGTCAGGATCGTCTGCGTAGAATACCTGTTCCTGGCAGGGCGCCTGCGAGGCCGGAACGACAACCGGCGCAACCGGCTTTTTCACCGCCTGGCCGACGTGTTTTGCCAGCTCAGAGGGCTCGCAGCCAAGAAGCAGCGCCGCGCGCTCGCGGCTGGCGTGCATGCCCACCAGGATGCGGGAGCCGGGATAGCCCTTCACGCTGTTAAACATCATGGCCGGGCCAGTACGGGTAGGACGTTTTACCGTGCCGCCCGCGCCGATATGGCGGTAGACTCCCGCCAGCTCCGCGTTGGGATCGACC
>NZ_QFXN01000023.1:0-9417 GCF_003144775.1 Enterobacter sp. CGMCC 5087
ACCGGATAATCGGTTTCAAGATACTGCCCTTCGTGGCGCTGAAGCAGGGCTATGGCGCTGCGGAGATCGTTGATCGGGTTTTCCATATTTTCTTCCCTCGTTTGAATACCTCCATTTTTATGGCAATGACCAATAGCATCAATTGCATCATTACTGCTAAATTGATAAGTAAATCCATATCAAAAAAGGAAGCGTTCCGTGCAGTTTCGTCAGATGCGCCATTTCATCGTCGTGGCCGAAGAGCTCCACATGCACCGGGCCGCTGAGCGTCTGAACATGGCGCAACCGGCCCTGAGCCAGCAGATAAAGGCGCTGGAAGAACGGTTAGGCGTCACGCTCTTTAGCCGGGCGAACCGCCGCTTAACCCTGACGCCCGCGGGTGAAGCATTTCTGGTGAAAGCCAGGCTCGCCATTTCCCTCACCGAGCAGGCGGTTCTGGACGCCAGGCAAACGGCAAGAGGCGAGCAGGGGGTATTAAACCTGGGGTGCGTGTCGAGCGCGATGTTCGACGGCAGGCTGCCCACCGCGCTGCGCCAGATGCACACGCGCTGGCCGGCCATTACCATGTCGCTGGTGACGGGAAACGTGCAGACGCTCTACGCGGCCGTGCAGAGCAACCAGCTCGATGTGGCTATTATCCGGGCGCCGCTGCCGTCGCTGCCTGACGATCTGCAAAGCCGCCCGTTCGCCTCGGAGAAAACGGTGCTGGCGCTGTATCGTCAGCATCCGCTGGCGGGATCTTCCGCGCTAACGCTTTCGTCGGTGAAGGACGAAAAATGGATCTCCCTGCGCGACCCGGAGGGAATGGGGCTGGAACAATACTTTTATGACGCCTGCAGCGGGGCGGGCTTTCAGCCGGACGTGGTGCAAAACGCGACCGACGTGCCCACGGTGATAAGCCTGGTCTCGGCGGGGTTTGGGCTGGCGCTGCTGCCCGCCTCGGCAAAGGCGGTGAGCGTTGAGAATGTGGTTTACGTGGACATCCTCGACCGGCTCCGTGAAAGCGAGCTGACGCTGGTTTGTCAGCGGATTATCCGATCAGAAGTGCTTAAAAAGTTTCTGGTTACGCTCGATCACGCCTGACGTCCGGCGGCCTGCAGCAGCTGCTCGCGCAGCCAGGCGTTCGCCGGATCCTGGCTGTTTTTCGGGTGCCAGTACATGTAGATGGTAATCGGCTGGAGCGGCAGCGGCGGCGCAAAGAGATCCAGCGTGTTGGCAAACTGTTTCAGCATCCGTTCCGGCAGGGTGCACACCAGGTCAGTACCGGCAACAAGCGCAGGCGCCACGGCGTAGCTCTGCGTGGACATCGCAACGCGTCGCTGATAGCCCAGCCCGGCGAGGGTTTGATCGACAAAGCCGGTAAACGGATCCCCAGCCGATGACACCACCAGATGAGAAAGCGCGCAGTAGCTATCCAGATCTAACAGACCCGTTCCGCGCGGATGGCTTTTACGCTGGGCGGTGGCAAACGCATCGTCGAGCAGTTTGCGCCTCACCCAGCCGTCATGAGCACCTGCGCTCACGCCGATGTAGATATCCACATCACCGTTTTCCAGCTGCTGCGGCAGTTCAGACATCTGTGGCAGGGCGAAGCGCAGGCGAATACCTGGAGCTTCGGTACCCACCTGGTTAAGCAGCCCGGTGCCCAGCATCAGCGCCGGGTTTTCGTGCAGGGCGATGACAAAGGTCCGGGTGCTGGTCTGGGCATCAAACGCGATGGGGGCAAATAGCGCGCTGATGCCGCGCAGCACGCTCTCCACCTGAGGCTTAAGCGCTTCAGCTCGCGGCGTGGGCAGCACCCCACGTCCATGTGGGGAAGGAATAAACAGCGGTTCGCCAAAAAGCGTTCGCAGACGCGCGAGACGAGCGGACAGCGCGGGCTGGCTGATGCCCAGCCGCGCGGCCGCATGGGTGATATTCCTGTCCTGAAGCAGGGCGTCCAGGGTCAGGATCAGGTCGATGTCCATGTCAGAGCTGGGCGTCATCTTATTTCGCGCTGCCGGCGTCCCGGTTGGTATAGGTCACAGGGACCCAGGCATAGCCGCCGTTTTCGCCTTTGGTGACATAGCCGATACCCGGGAACGGCAGATGGGGCGCGGCGACCAGGTCTTTATTTTTCACAAAGTCCGCAAACGCATGTTCGCGCACGCTTGCCGCTTTGTTCTGATCTTCATCGTAGGTAATGGTCACGTCAGGCTGCGGGAACTGTACCGCCGCGGCATGAATGATGTCGCCGACAAAGGTGATCTTCTCGCCTTTGCTCGTCAGCGTGTAGAAGGCTGAGCCGGGCGTATGGCCGGGATGAACCGTGCCGGTGAGCCCCGGGAGAATCTCCGAAGTGCCGCTAAACGGCACCACTTTACCGGCGTCAAGATAGGGTTTTAAGGTCTTCTGCGCGACGTCAAAGTAGTTCTTGCCGTAGCCGGTTTTTTTCTGATTCTCGTCATTAAAGAAAAAGTCGACGTCCGGTTTGCCAACGAAAACGCGCGCGTTGCTGAACACCACCTTGCCGTCTTTCACCAGGCCGCCCGCGTGATCGGAGTGGGCGTGGGTCAGCAGGACTTCAGTAATGTCCTCGGGTTTAATCCCCTGGGTGGCGAGGCTCTCAATCAGACGTCCGCCGTTGCCGGGGCCAAAGAGCTGGCCTGAGCCCGTATCTACCAGAATTTTATGTCCGGGCATCGCAATCAGGAACGCGTTAATGGACACTTCAGGCGGGTTGGTCTGGAAATTCTTCGCGAGCAGCGCATCGATTTTTTGCGGCGTTGTCCGGCGCAGCAGCTTGTGTAGATCCTGCGCGACGGTCCCGTCCGTAAACGAGGTGACCAGAACGTCGCCGACCTGAACGCTGTATCCGCCCGCCGGTTGTTTCACGACGTGCTGGGGCGTCTCTGCCGCCGCCTGCAGCGCAGGGTAGAAAAGCAATGAACTGGAAATAAGCGTAGAAAGAGCAAGTTTTTTCACGGTCAGCATACGAGTCTCCTTTGAAAGCGCTCATCTTACTTCTTCGTAAAATTATAAGAACCTGCCCAGAAATGATAGGACCTATAAACGCAGTGGATAGCACAGCGCAGAAGCCGGGTGGCGATGCTGCCTTTCCCGGCTCGTTACACGTTATTTTTTCAGCGGTGCGTTCCAGCTGTCCGGCGTAGCTTTGGACCAGGAGCCATAAGCGGCATTTGGCAGCACAATCCAGTCGTTACCGAAGTGTTCCGCGCTGGCCTCAACCAGCTCACGCTGCTGCTCGCTCGGCTTTTTATTTTTAAACTGCACGGCGAAATCCGGCAGGCTGTCGCCAAACAGCATCACGATCTGCTGCTTTTTGAGGATGCTCTGGCGACGCTCTTCCTTGCTGACCGTGTCCAGAAGCACGCTTTCATCGGACACCTGTGGAAGTCCCAGGGCTTTTAACGTCCTGAGCGTATCGGCTTTATTTTCCTGCATGCGGTCCGAGACATAATAGATACGGACCTTGCTTTGATTCACATGGTCAAGAAACGCTTTCGCGCCCGGAATTAAGCCGGGTTTTCCCTGTTTTTCCCAGTCGCTCCAGGTGTCCCATTTTGTATAGTCGTGACACTGTTCGGTGTCGCGCACCAGCAGAGGGGTGTTATCCAGTACCGTTTCATCCAGGTCCATAACCACGGCGTAATTTTCAGGCGTTTTCAGGTCTTTTAACTTTTCGTTGAAACGCTCGGTGGCAAACCGATACGTCTGCAGCTGAAGAGCCACGATCTCTGCCGATTTCTGCTGATAGCGCAGCGCCATTTCGTACGCTTTGGGTTCACACAGCTCGCCCCCGGCGGCCGTCGCCGCTGCCGTTGCACTCAAAACAGGTAATGCCAGCAGTAATGCCTTAGCCATTGAATTCACACTTTTTTCCTCAACACCCTGGTTAAAATCCTGAAAGCCTAATGAAATTCAATGACAGAAATATGAAGGCCGTGCCGTTAGACCAGCATGTAATACCAGAACAGGGCGATCTCGTCTTTTTCCGGTAAGGCGTTGTAGAGATAACGATCGTATCCGCCCAGGGTAAACCCGTAGTTGCGGTAAAACAGACAGGCAGAAACATTCACATTTTGTGTTTCAAGCCGTAATCCCGGCGCGTTTACGCTGCGGGCCCAGACGTGGGCGGCGGCCATCAATTTTTGTGCGGCGCCGGTTCTGCGTTTTGTACGCTCAACGGCAATATAATCCACTGAGATAAATTTATTCCAGCCGATCGAAGCGGTAATAAATCCTGCAATTTCACCGTCATCCGTTTCGGCAATAAGAAATATGGCGTCCGGATTAACGCAGTGGTTTTCAAGGGTTTGGATATCGAGCTCGTAGGTTTTAATCCAGGGCACGGCGACGGCTTCGATATGCAAATCGCAGTGGATAAAGGGTTCTCGCGCAATGTGGCTAATGGTGAAAGAAAAGTCACAGCATTCAAGGCGCGTGAGGTCGGTACTGAGTCCTTTTCGAATCTGCATAGTATTCCCGGTAGTGAGTAATTTCATAAAGAATAGACGAAGCGGTTAAATTCGCTGGCCTAACACACTTTTAATCCTGAACTAAGCTTGTACTTCGTTCCGCGTAAAATGTGGGTCATTCGAGGACAATGAATGGAATTCAGGACATTTCAAAAGCAGTGGGGTGCTGAGTTTATTTCCGATGACGTTGTACGTTTTCGCGTCTGGGCAGAAGGACAGAAAGAACTTACGCTACGTCTGGCGGCCGGCGACGTGCCGATGACGGCAGCTGGCGACGGCTGGTTTCAGGCAGACGTATCCGGCGTCACGCACGGTGCAGAATATCAATTTGTTCTGCAGGACGGCATGACGGTGCCCGATCCCGCCTCGCGCGCGCAAAAGGGCGACGTTAACGGCCCCTCCATCGTTATCGATCCCCAACGCTATCAGCCGGTCAACCGGGACTGGGCAGGGCGGCCGTGGGAAGACACGGTTATCTACGAGCTACACATCGGCACGTTTACCCCGGAGGGCACCTTCCGGGCCGCTATCGACAAGCTGCCGTATCTGGCAGAGCTCGGTATTACCCAGCTTGAAGTGATGCCCGTCTCTCAGTTTGGCGGTATCCGCGGCTGGGGGTATGACGGCGTGCTGCTGTACGCCCCGCACTCTGCCTACGGTACGCTGGAGGATTTCCACGCGTTTATCGACGCCGCGCACGGGCTGGGGCTTTCCGTGGTGCTGGATATCGTGCTTAACCACTTCGGCCCCGAGGGGAACTATCTGCCTCTGCTGTCGCCCGCGTTCTTTGATGCAGATCGGATGACGCCGTGGGGCAACGGCATCGCTTACGAACGCGAGCCGGTGAGGCAGTACATCACCGATGCGCCGCTCTACTGGCTGACGGAGTATCGTCTGGACGGCCTGCGCTTTGACGCCATCGACCAGATTAAAGACAGCGCTGAGACGCACATTCTGGAGGAGATTGCCGCTAAAATCCGCGAGGCGATCCCGCACCGCCACGTTCACCTGACCACGGAAGACAGCCGCAACGTGATTTTCCTGCATCCGCGCGATGAACAGGGCAACACGCCGCTGTTCACCGCCGAGTGGAATGATGACTTCCACAACGCTGCCCACGTGTTTGCCACCGGCGAGACCCACGCGTATTACCAGGATTTTGCCTTTGAGCCGGAGAAAAAGTTCGCCCGGGCGCTGGCGGAAGGCTTTGTCTACCAGGGCGAGGTGTCGCTGCAAACCGGTGAATCCCGCGGAGTGGAGTGCCAGACGCAGCCGCCGCAGTTCTTCGTCGATTTTATTCAGAACCACGATCAGACCGGGAATCGCGCCCAGGGCGAGCGGCTGATCGCCCTGGCCGGTGCCGACAAGACGCGGGTGCTGCTTGCCGCGCTGCTGCTTTCTCCCCATATCCCGCTGCTGTTTATGGGCGAGGAGTTTGGTGAAACGCACCCGTTCCTGTTCTTCACCGATTTTCACGGCGATCTGGCAAAGGCGGTGCGGGAAGGGCGCGCGAAAGAGTTTACGGGCCATGCCGGGCACGATGAAACCGTCCCGGATCCGAACGACGTGAACACGTTTATCCGTTCAAAACTCGACTGGAATAAGATTGCCACCGACGAAGGCAAAACGTGGCTGCGCTTCACGCGCCACCTGCTGACGCTGCGTCATCGCCATATCGTTCCGCTTCTGCGTCATGGCGGCGCCGTTGAGGGCAAGGTAATTAAGACCGCGCCAGGCATGGTGGCGGTGAGCTGGCATTTCCCGTCAGGGACGCTCTCTCTGGCGCTGAATATCGGTAATAAGCCCGCCGCGCTGCCCGATCTCGCGGGTGAGACGCGCTTTGCCTGGCCGGAAGTCACTGACGTTTTACCGCCGAACGGTATTGTCGTTCGCTTTGCTGATGGAGAAGCATCGTTATGATCCCTTCCGCCACGTACCGTATTCAGTTCCGCAATGGCATGACCTTCGACCGCGTTGCGGCGCTGGTGCCTTACCTGAAAGATCTCGGCATCAGCCATCTCTACGCGTCGCCCGTATTTACCGCCACCGCGGGTTCCACCCACGGCTATGACGTGACCAACCCGAATGAAATTGACCCCGCACTCGGCGGACGAGACGGTTTCGACCGCATGGCCGCAGCGCTTAAGCAGGCCGGCATGGGACTGATTCTGGACATTGTCCCGAACCATATGTCCACCTCGCTGGAAAACGCCTGGTGGCGGGACGTAATTGAATACGGCCAGCAGAGCCGCTATTTCCGCTATTTTGATATCGACGGGTCTCGACCGCTGACGCTGCCGTTTCTTGGCGATACCTTTGAGGCGGAGCTGGAGAAGGGTGCCATCACCTTAAAACGTGACCCTGTCACGGAAAAGGCCGCGCTGGTTTACTACGACGCCGAGTATCCGCTCAACCCGGGTACCTACAGCGAGGAGAAGAGCATAGCCGAACTGCACGACACGCAAAGCTGGCGGCTGATGTCCTGGCGGGAGGCGCCGAAGCAGCTCTCGTGGCGGCGCTTCTTTGAGATAACCGGGCTGGTCGGCGTTCGGGTTGAAGATGACGTAGTCTTCGACGATACGCACCGGCTGATCCTTGAGCTGGTCCACGCGGGCGTGGTGGATGGTCTGCGCATTGACCATGTCGACGGTCTGGCGGATCCGCTGGGCTATCTGCAGCGCCTGCGGCAGGCGGCCGGGCCCGACTGCTACATCACGGTCGAAAAGATTCTCGCCAAAGGGGAACAGCTCCCCGCCGACTGGCCGGTATCCGGCACCACCGGCTACGAGTTTATCGCCTCGCTGGCGGAAGTGCTGGTCGACGACAGTAGCCTGGGGCGTCTGGAGAAAATCCACGACGAGACGCTGGGCATCACGGTCGATCGCCATGCGGAACTGCGCGATGCCAAAGGCCTGATGGCCGATCGTAATTTTGAGGGTGAATTCACCACGCTGCTAAACATTGCTGAGGATCTGGCCCGCCGCAATGAGGTTGCGCTGCCGCGCGAGGAAATCCGTCACGCGCTGCGCGAACTGCTTATTGCGTTTCCGGTCTACCGCACCTACGGCACCCGGGAAGGATTAACCCCGCCGGACGTGGTGCTGCTTAACCGCGTGGTTGCCAGTGTGGAGACGTCGGAAGCGGCGCTGAGTCTGATTGTGCGCATTCTTACCGACGACCTGCCGGAAGATTGTCGCGAGTCCGCCGCGCTTTTCAGAACCCGCTTCCAGCAGCTTACCGGGCCGCTGATGGCGAAGTCCGTTGAAGACACGCTGTTCTTTCGCCACAACCTCGAGCTGGCGCTCAATGAAGTGGGCGCCGACCCGACGCCGCGCGCGTTTTCATTATCCCGCTTCCACCAGGAGATGCGCATTCGTCTGGCCCGTCAGCCCGACGCGCTGCTGGGCACCTCAACTCACGATACCAAGCGCGGGGAAGACGCCCGGGCGCGACTCTACACCCTGACGGAAGCGCCGGAACGCTGGGGCGAGAACCTGGCCCGCTGGCGACAGATGAACCAGACCCAGGTGCGTTTTCTCAATGACGGCACCGCGCCGAACGCTGCCGATACCTGGATGATCTATCAGGCGCTGGCGGGCGTCTGGCCCGCCACGCTGTCTCCGGACGACGCCGAAGGGCTTGCATCCCTGGAAGCGCGTTTTATCGGCTTCCTCGAGAAAGCGCTGCGCGAGGCAAAACAGCGCACCGACTGGATCGACAGCAACGAGAGCTATGAGAGCGTGGTGCTGAGCTACGCGCGGCACCTGCTTTCGCCGGACAATGCGCTGTTCCTGCATGATTTTAGCGAGGCGATGCAGCCCTTTATCCGGGCCGGGCTGATGAACAGCCTCAGCCAGACGGTGATCAAGCTGACGGCTCCCGGCGTGCCGGATATCTATCAGGGCAGCGAGGCGCTTAACTTTAGCCTTGTCGACCCGGATAACCGGCGGGAGCCGGATTTTCCGACCCTGGTGCAAAATCTCAGCGCGGCGGATGCCAGCGTGTTTGACAATCCGGCCGGCTGGCGAGACGGGCGCGTTAAGCAGTTCGTCACCGCCACGCTGCTGCGGCTGCGTCCGCATTACGACGCGCTTTTCCGCTACGGCGACTGGCTGCCGCTTAAGGTCTCCGGCGAGCGCGAGGAGAATCTGATTGTCTATGCGCGCGTTAAGGACGAGGAGGCGCTGATTGTCGCCGTGCCGCGTCTGGTTTTTGATGTCACCGATAATCATCAGCTGTGGGTCAATACCACAGTGGCGATACCCGAGGAGCTGGCGGGGAAACGCTATCGGGATCTGTTCAGCGGTGAGAGCCGCATTCTGCAAGAGACGCTGGATTTAACGTCAGAAAAGGGATGTGTACTGGTTCTGCTTACCTGCGAATAATCGTGGAGAACGAAAATGGCAAAGGATACTACGTTTGAAATTCGGGCCGGTCATGGCCAGCAGTTGGGGGCGAATTATGACGGGAAGGGCGTCAACTTCGCGCTGTTCTCCGCTCACGCCGAGCGGGTGGAACTCTGTCTGTTTGATCCGTCCGGGAAAAACGAAATCGCCCGGCTGGAACTGCCGGAATATACCCATGAGGTCTGGCACGGCTATGTGCCGGATCTGAAGCCCGGCGCGCTGTACGGCTATCGCGTCTACGGCCCTTACGATCCGGAAAACGGTCACCGCTTTAACCCGCACAAGCTGCTTATCGACCCCTACGCTCGAGAACTGGTTGGCGATATCGACTGGAACGATGCCCATTTCGGCTATGAGCTGGGGCATGACGAATTAGATTTAAGCTTTGATACGCGCGACAGCGCGCCGTTCACGCCGAAATGCAAGGTCATCGACCCGAACGCCTTTGACTGGCAGGACAACAGCCGGCCAATCGTGCCCTGGCCGCATACCGTCGTCTATGAGAGCCACGTGAAAGGGTTTACCCAGATGAA